>CASFZT010000003.1 GCA_949299215.1 uncultured Ruminococcus sp. | reverse complement strand
ATGGCCGCACGCGGCTACCGACTGGAACGAATATCTTGATACTGCAAGAAAGACAGTTGCCGAGGGTTGTGTGCTTCTGAAAAACGACAACTCCGCACTTCCTCTTGAAAAGGACTGCCGTGTTGCTGTTTTCGGCAGAATAGGCACTCACTACTACAAAAGCGGCTCGGGTTCGGGCGGCATGGTAAACGTATCAAAGGTTGTCGGCATTATAGACGGACTCAAGGAAAGCGGTTCTGTCATCATAGACGGCAAACTGGAGGAAATATATGCCGAATGGGAAAAAACACACCCATACGACAAAGGCTTTGGCTGGGGCTGTGATCTCTGGTCACAGGAAGAAATGCCTATTAATGATGCCATTGCCGCAGATGCCGCCTCACGCAATGATGCTGCGATAATCATAATCGGACGCACAGCAGGAGAGGACAAGGATAACATAAACGAAAAAGGCGGATATCTTCTTTCCGACACAGAAGACGCCATGATCGGCACAGTACGCCGTCATTTCAGCCGTGTTATCGTTCTTCTGAACGTCGGCGGCATTATGGATATGTCGTTCGTTGACAAACATTCTCCCGATGCGGTAATGTATGTATGGCAGGGCGGCATGACGGGCGGAAGCGGTACTGCGGACGTTCTCACAGGAAAAATATCCCCTTGCGGAAAGCTTTCCGACACCATTGCATACAGCATAGACAATTACCCTGCACACAAATACTTTGGTGACGAAAACCGCAATTTCTATTGTGAAGATATATATGTCGGCTATCGTTACTTTGAGACATTTGCCAAGGACAAGGTGCGCTATCCTTTCGGATACGGTCTTTCCTACACCAACTTTGACATATCCCTCATAAACGGTGAAATTTCGGACGGCAAAATAAAAATAGAGATATCCGTGAAAAACACGGGTTCTTTCAGTGGAAAAGAAGTTGTACAGATATATGCCGAATGTCCGCAGGGCAAACTTGGCAAGCCATTACGCTCGCTTATATCATTCAAAAAGACTGACCTTCTTTCTCCCGACACGGAACAGCGCTTGATTTTTGAAACGGACTTTTCCTACCTTGCATCATACGATGACAGCGGTATCACCGGACACAAGTCCTGCTTCGTTCTGGAAAGCGGCACATACAACATCTATGCAGGCTCCGATGTGCGCAGTGCCGAAAAAGTCCTCTCATTTGAAATATCCGATCTTATCGTCACACAGCAGTTAGGTGAAGCACTTGCTCCGGTTCTGCCGTTTGACATTATGAGGCCGGTCAAAAACGGAGATAAATACGACATATCATTTATCCCTGTATCCGTATCTACCATTGACATGGACAAGACCCGTGCGGAAAATCTTTGCGAGGAAATTACTTACACAGGCAATGTGGGCATCAAGCTTTGTGATGTTCTTTCAGGCAAAAACACTATGAACGAATTTATTGCGCAAATGTCGGACGATGACCTCTCCTGTATCATAAGAGGCGAAGGCATGGGAAGTCCTAAAGTAACGCCGGGCACAGCTTCCGCATTCGGCGGAGTTTCGGACGGTCTTTTAAAGCTTGGCATACCCGTATGCTGCTGTGACGACGGTCCTTCCGGCATGCGTCTTGACAGTGGTGCAAAGGCATTCAGTCTGCCTATCGGTACTCTTATCGCCTGCACATTCAACCCCGAGCTTGCCGAAGAGCTTTTTGCATTTACATCTGCGGAAATGGTTTCAAACAAGGTCGAATGCCTGCTCGGTCCCGGCATGAACATACACCGTCACCCTCTCAACGGACGTAATTTTGAATATTTCTCGGAGGACCCATATCTCACGGGAATAATGGCATCTGCGGAAATAAAGGGTCTTAAAAAGCATGGCGTTACCGGTACGATAAAGCATTTCTGCGGTAACAATCAGGAAAAACGCCGTCATTTCATCGACTCGGTAATATCCGAAAGAGCGCTTCGTGAAATATATCTTCGAGGCTTTGAAATGGCTGTTAAGCTTGAAAATGCTGACTCCGTAATGACTACCTACGGTGCGGTAAACGGACTCTGGACGGCAGGCTCATATGACCTTAATACCACTATTCTGCGCAACGAATGGGGATTTAAGGGCATTGTCATGACAGACTGGTTTGCAAAGATAAACGAACGAGGCAAGGAAGCTGTCACCACAAATTTTGCTGCGATGATACGCTCACAGAACGATATCTACATGGTATGCCCCGACGGTGCTTACAACAGCATGGGTGACAACACTCTTGAATCTCTTGAAAATGGTTCTCTTACACGCGGAGAGCTTCAGCGCTGTGCCGCAAATCTATGTGAATTTATAATGCATACTCAAGCCATGAACAGATTTATGAAAAATGCTCCTTCGGTTGAAATTATAAACCGTCCCGATGAAGACACCGACTGCGATATCTCAAATCTTAAATTCAAAGCCGCAGGCACAGAATTCAGTGAACCGCTTGACGATCGTGATTCCGGCATGGGAGCAAACTACTCATTCGCTTACGAACTTGCCACTCCGGGCAAATACGAAATTGCAGTCACAGGCAGCTCCGAACTCGGTGAGCTTGCGCAGATACCTTGCACACTCTTTGTGGGCGGTCTGCCTTTGGCAACATTTACATTTACCGGCACAAATGGACAGTATGTAAATGTAACCCGCCGTCTTGTCCTTGCAAATCCACATTCCGTAATGCGTCTTAATGTAGGTCAGAACGGTGTCAAGCTCAAATCTATCCATTTCAAACTTATCACTCCGCTTGAGCAGATACCGGAAGAAGAACGCTATATCCTTGCGGAATAAAATTTTACAGGCTGCCATACTTTTTTAAGGTACAGCAGCCTGTTTTTTACTTTTTCATGTTTCTTTTGAAATTCTGACGTGCTTTTCTGTATTTTATACGGTCGCGTATCTTTCGGATAAAATCGCCGCCGAAAAACAATGCTATATTCAGGAACGCAACAGCAATTGCGACCTTTCCGGACACACCAGATATCACAAATTCACAAATAAGCAATGCCGCATCAACATATGCAAGATATTTCGCCTTAATAGGAATAAAGAAAAACAGCAAAAACTGAGTATTGGGAAAAATTGCCGCAAACGCTAGAAACAGCGACAAATTAAGATAATCCGCAGTTGCATATCCAGTTATAAGACCGCCAATGATCGTTCCCATCAGTCCCGTGAAGTAAAACACGTTAAAATTAAATCCGCCCCATGCCGATTCCAGATGTGTGCCTATCATCCAATAAAAATACATACTTATCAGCATAAATATCGGATTGTAGTTGAACGGCACAAATACAAAGCTTATCAATCTCCACACTTCTCCGCTGAAGATCAAATCACGGTTAAAACTCAAAAAATATGGTATTCCCAAGTCGGAAAACAAATAGTGAAACGCAAAAACTATTACATTTCCTATGACAATATAAAGCATAAGGTTCGGTATATAATATCTGCCGAATTTTCTTTCAAGCTTATTAAGAAATTTCAATAATATTCCTCCAAATCAAGATTTATGCCTATTATACCATATATTATATAAAAAAGCAATAAATAATCTCTTGAAAATTATGAAAATATGGGGTATAATTATTATGTAAATACTTTTGGAAGGAGAAATTATTGCTATGGCTGCTGAAATTACAAAAGATACTGTTATCGGTGATGTTCTTGATATGGATCCCGAGACTGCTCCCTATTTTCTTGCAATCGGTATGCACTGCCTCGGCTGTCCTGCTTCAAGAAGCGAAACTATCGGTGAAGCTTGTGCTGTTCACGGCACGGATGCAGACGAACTTGTTGCTAATCTGAACAACCATTTCGCAAACAAGTAATATATAAGATCCGCAGGCAGAGCATCTGGTTATCCTATACTCCGGCTGCGGATTTTTTAAGGAGTTTTTTATGCTTGACAAACGTCTTTCAGCCTGCGCCGGCTTTGTTAAAGGCAGCATGGTGTGTGATGTCGGCACAGATCATGGTTATCTTGCCGCAGAGCTGCTTCTTTCAGGAAAGTGCAGTCATGTGATTGCATCGGACATAAATGAAAAGCCGCTTAAATCCGCACATGACACATTGGAAAAGCTTGGTCTTCTTTCAAACGCTTCTCTTATTCTGTCCGATGGACTTAAAAATATACCTCTTGACAACATAACTGATATTGTCATTGCAGGCATGGGTGCCGAGCTTATTTCAAACATTCTTTCATGCGGCAAAAATTTGCACGGCATAAATCTTATATTACAGCCAATGACGCACGCACCTTACTTACGAAAATGGCTTGCGGAAAACGGATTTCTTATTAAATCGGAAAAGGCTGCTGCTGTCGGCAAGCACATATACACTATTATAAATGCGGAATATGACGGTTCTGCACATTCCTGCTCTGATGTCTTTTCTTATATCGGAAAGCTTGACCCGTCGGACGAAACAGCCGCCGCATATATAAGCTGCCAAAGTGAAAAGCTTCTCAAAGCCGGATATGCAATGCTTAACTCGGGACACCTTGCCGATGGTGCAGAAAACATATCACTTGCGGCAAAGATAATCACCGAAACGGGAGGTACCTATATGTACAAGGTAAAGGATATTTTAGCGGAAATGGACAAAATCGCTCCTCTT
This sequence comes from uncultured Ruminococcus sp., assembly GCA_949299215.1. Lineage (GTDB taxonomy): Bacteria > Bacillota > Clostridia > Oscillospirales > Ruminococcaceae > UMGS363. The sequence continues at coordinate 34,978 of CASFZT010000003.1, read as the reverse complement.
GCAAACATTCACAAGGGTGACAACTCGGGGCTTCTTGTCGGGAACCCCGAAACCGAGGTGACCTCGGTTATTGCGGCACTTGACATAACCTGTGATGTTGTGGCGGAGGCAATAGAAAAAGGAGCAAATGTTATAATTGCACATCACCCCGTCATTTTCAATCCGCTTTACACTCTCAATGAAAAAAATCCTGCCTGCATGGCTTTAAAGCACGGTATTTCCTGCATATGCTTTCACTCGCCGCTTGACATGGCGGACGGCGGCATAAATGACATAATATTTGATATGTTAAAATCACCTCTAAAGCTTTCAAAGCCGGATTCGGTGATTGAACCCATTCACTCGGACGGCAGAGGCTATGGCATGGTATGCTCCTCCGACTGCGGAAAATCGCCTGCGGAAATTGCCGCTATACTAAAATCCATATTCGGCTGCACGGTAGTCCGCTACACAAACGGCTCACGTCCTATCAAGCGCATCGGTTTTTGTTCGGGCGGTGCAGGCTCGGAGCTTCATGATGCAATGGCGCTTGGCGCAGACGCATACATCACCGGTGATGTCAAGCACGACCAGCTTATTTCAGCCAAAAACGCAGGTGTTTCAATATTTGACTGCGGTCACTATCACACGGAAGTTATTGCAATCCCATACTTAAAAAAGCGTTTTTCTGAGGACTTCCCGTCACTTGCATTTGAAATTGCGGAAAACTGCTGTGACCCTGCCGATTACGCATTATAATGAAAAAATCCCACAGACGCAAATCTGTGGGATTTTTGATTTTAATTAATTATTCAGCTACCTCTTCTGCTGCCTTAGCCTCTTCATAGAGAGCTCTGAAGTTTACAGGATGCGGCTTTGTGATCTCCTTGCCGTTGATCTCCCATGTCATATCAAGGTAATGAACAACAAGTGTGATATCCTTGCCCATAATCTTCTGGAATACCTGCTTCTTGATAATAGGATAGGACTTTGTGAGTGTGTACTCATACTCGTCGCCATCTTCAAGATCCTTAATAGCTGCAATTGCAGTAGATGTAGGTGTTGTTACGTTTCCAAATACGGAAGGAACAAGGCAGTCATATTTAAGCTCGTTAACAACCTTTGGTGTCTCGGGCTCATCTGCCGGTGGTATTATTGTTTCGTCATCATCGTCATCGTTATCGCCGCTTTCACCCGTGCTGCCACCTGCGGTAACAATTTCAATCTTTGTTATAGTAAGATATTTTCCTGCCACTGCCATACCACTTGCAACAAGATTTGTTACATCTTCCGAGTTTAATGCAAATGTATAATCTGTACCGCTTGTAATACTTGCTACACCATACTGGGGATCAAGTTCATTAAAGTATGAAAGCGGAGGCCAACCATCAGCCTTAGACTTAACTGACAACTGTGCCTGTGCAGGATCATCAATTGTGAAAGATATCTTAATCTGGCTACCGTCCTTAACACCACTTAATTTTGCACTATCAATTTCAACTGAGTTAGTCCATTCTCCAAGACTAACCGGATCGCCTTCCCAAATAATTTCAGTATCGTCAAAATCAATGTCTACATCGGGAACATTATTAGGATCATATTCCCAAACAACATCACCTGTTGCATCAAATCCAGAATATGCCTTTATAACACCAAGTTGCATTTCATAATAATTGCCAACATTGTAAATGATACAAAGCTCATCCAATATATCATATTCTGTTAAATTAGCAGTAAATGTACCTTCCAATTTTGTACCGGTATATGTAGCAACCCAGTTAGCAAACCACTGCTCCTGTGCAGAACCACCCATACCATACTTTATCCAATCACCAGCGTTTGCTTCATTGTTCCATGTCTTAACAATAACTTCAGCCTGAGAATACATATACTCCAACTCATTTGCTGATGTTGATGTAAGTTCATACTCAACTGTTACAGACTTAGCTGCTATATTATTAGTAGTAGCATAAACAATTTCTTCCGCACTTGTAAACAACGGTGTAAGTGCAACCGCAGAAACGGTCATGGCAGCAGCACATACAGCAGCTATAATTTTCTTAAATTTCACTATTTTACTCCTCCTTTTTATTGTCCGATGAAATCAGACGGACATTCTTAATAACTAAATTGTAACATAACCGCCGTTAAAATTCAATCAACATTTTCAACATAAAAAGGGGATTGTTTTTGTAAATATTAACTTCTGACAACAGTGGATATATAAGAAAATATAGTGACAATTACTATTTTATGTGGTATAATGTATTATAAAGTATTTTTTTGAAAGGACTTCCATAAAATGGCTTTGGACGGTATTTTTCTCAATTGTATAAAAAATGAACTGAATTTTCTTATCGGAGGACGTGTTGACAAGATAACACAGCCCTCCCGTGAAGAAATTATTATTGCAATACGCACAAGAGGCGGCACAGAAAAGCTGCTTTTTTCCGCTTCGGCAGGTTCTGCACGTGTTCACATCACAAACGCACAGGTGGAAAACCCCAAAGTTCCGCCCATGTTCTGTATGCTTATGCGAAAGCACATAGGAAACGGACGGCTCATAAACATACGCCAGGACGGTGCGGAAAGAATATTATTCTTTGATTTTGAGACAGTCAACGAGCTTGGTGACATGGTAAAAATAACTCTTGCTTCGGAAATAATGGGCAGATGCTCAAATATCGTGCTTATAAATCAGGACGGAAAGATCATTGACAGCATAAAACGGGTCGACACCGATATGTCAAGAGAGCGTCCGATACTGCCGGGAATGACATACGTTATGCCGCCTCGTTCACAGCGTCTTGATATTCACACCTGCACAAAAGAGGACATCGTTTCCGCACTCTCCCTTATCCCCGACTGCGATGCGGCAAAGGCGCTTGTAAAGATATTTGAAGGTATATCTCCGATAATTGCAAGAGAGTGGATATTTTATGCCGCTAATGGAGAAGCTCCGAAAAAAAGCGAGCTTACCGAGGCAATGCTGCACAGGTTGTACTTTATAGTATCACTGACTGCGGAACATCTTATTACAGGCAAAATATCCTGCACGGTCATAAAGGAAAAGGACGGTTCGCTTAAGGATTTTGCATTCATACCGATATATCAGTACGGCGATCTCATGACAACAAAAAGCTTTGACAGTGCTTGTACACTGCTCGACTATTTCTACTCCGAAAGAGACAGCATTTCACGCATGAAGCAGCGTTCGCAAGACCTGTACAAGCTTCTTCTTAACACAACAGACCGTATCGCACGCCGTACCGAGGCACAGCGTGAAGAGCTGAAAGCTACTCAAAGCAGAGATGAGTATAAGCTCAAGGGCGATCTTATATCCGCAAATCTGTACCGTATTGAAAAGGGCATGGGTGAGATTGAGGTCGAAAACTATTTTGATGAAAACTGTCAGCCCATAAAAATACAGCTTGACAGACGTCTTACGCCCTCACAGAATATGCAGAAATACTACTCCGAATACCGAAAGGCAGACACCGCAGAAAAGGTTCTGACCGCACGCATAAAACAGGGCGAAGAGGAACTCGCCTACATCGACAGCGTGTTTGACGCTCTCACACGTACTTCAAGTGAGGACGAGGTAAATGAGCTGCGCATGGAGCTTTCGGGACAAGGCTATATAAAAGCAGTGCGCCTCAAGGGAAAACAGCCGAAAATGCGTCCGCCGCTTGAATTTGTTTCCCCCGACGGCTACACTGTTCTTATCGGCAGGAATAATGTACAGAATGACCTGCTCACTACCAAGCTCGCCGACAAAACGGACGTATGGCTACACACAAAAAACATTCCGGGCTCGCACGTTATTATACGTACGAACGGCAATCCCGACATACCGGACGATACTATTTTATATGCGGCCCGTCTTGCGGCATATCACAGCAAGGCAAAGGCATCCTCTCAGGTACCCGTGGACTATGTAAACATAAAATATGTACGCAAGCCGTCGGGAGCAAAGCCGGGCAAGGTCATCTTTACGAACAACAAGACCCTATACGTCACTCCGCTTGATCCGTACTGCAGCGATGAGGAGGAATAAACATCATGTCTGTAAAAAAGCTTACTCCGGAATTTTTTAACCGTGACTGTCTTGAAGCTGCACCAGACTTGGTAGGCAAGATAATCGCACGACGTGATGAAAACGGAGATATCCTGCGCCTGCGTATCACCGAAACAGAGGCTTACCGTGGTGAAGAAGACACAGCTTGTCATGCTTCAAAGGGCAAGACGCCGAGAACGGAACTGCTTTACGGGAAATCGGGCATTATATATGTATATCTTTGCTACGGTATGCACTGGCTGATGAATGTAATAACGGGGGAAGAGGGTTTTCCGCAAGGGGTGCTTATACGTGCGTGTGAGATATACAACGGTCCCGCAAAGCTTACAAAATATCTGAAAATAGGCGGCGGTTTCAATGGTATGCCTATCTGCGGAAACGAGCATATATGGATAGAGGATGATGGATATACTCCGGAGATCATCACGCTTCCCCGTGTGGGTATAAACTATGCAACTCCGGAATACAGGGATATACCCTGGAGATTCAAGGATAAAAACAGCTGATAAAAAAGGAGGAGCATTATGCTGTATCTTATAAAAGGCGGTGCCGGAACCGGAAAATCTCACATGATAATGGAGCTTATAAAAAAATCCGCTGAGGAAAACAGACGGACCATCGTCATTATCCCGGAACAATTTGATTTTGAATACAACCGTATGCTTTACAACTTTATGGGCATGAAAAGCTTTAACAAAATCGAAACCTGCGGTTTTTCACGTCTTGCAAAGCAAATATTCATAAAGCACGGGGGACTCAAGGGAAAATATGCTGATGATACCATTATGCGGACGGCAATGTTCTGTGCTTTATCAAAGCTAAGCAAAGAAAAAAGCCTTTTGTTTTTTGAAAGGCAGGTAAATCAGCCGAGCTTTATAGATGACGCACTTGAATATGTAAAGGCTTTTGCTTCAAACAGTATCTCACCCGAGCAGCTCATTGAAAAGCTGCCGCTCATGCGTGACGGTCTTAAAGATAAAATCCACGACATCGCACTTATTTATTCCGAATACACGCACTTTCTTTCCGAATACGGCTGCAAAGACAATTTGACCGACGTATCGGCTGCGTCGGAAAAGGCTGCGGCAAACTCATTTTTTGATGGTGCAAATGTATACATAGATGAATTCAAGAGCTTCACCGCAGACGAATATCAGATGATATCGGCTGTTTTATCGTCGGCGGCTTCGCTTACCGTATGTCTTACAACCTGCGACAAAGTGCCTGTCAGATACTCGCTTTTTGACACGGCAAATTCTGCGTCTGCAAAGCTTATAAATATTGCGGCGGAGAACGGCGTATCTGTAAAAACAGAATTTTTTACAGAAAATCACCGTTTTAAATATCCCGAACTGGAATTTTTAAGCAGACACATCATGCGTTCGGAAAAAGCTGTTTTTGACAAAAAATGTGATGCTGTAAATATAATCGAAGCAACCGAGCCTTATGAAGAAGCCGATTATATCGGGGCGGAGATACGGCATCTTGTGCAAAAGGGATACAAATATTCCGACATAGTTGTTCTTGCGAGAAACAAAGAGGACTACTCGTCAATACTTGACGCTGCATTTGAACGAAACGGCATACCATTCTACTCAGATGAAAAGGAATCGGTAACGCACAAAGCGTTATTCATATTTATACAGACGGCACTTCATATCACTGCATCAAAAAAGCCGTCCTCAGAGGATTTTTTGCGATACATAAAAACCGGATTTGCCAACCTTGACATAAACGAAACAGAAGCTCTTGAGGCATACTGCTACAAATGGAGCGTTGAGGGCGATATGTGGAAAAGGGAGTTCCGCATTGAAACCGAAGCGGACAAATTTGCGGAAAAAGCACGTATCAAAGTCATTACGCCGCTTGAAAATCTGCGTCAAAAAACTCTTGACGCTTCTGCAGAGGACATATGCCGTGCCGTTTTTGATTTCATTGATGAAACTCACACATGCGATGCGCTTTCAAAATATATAGAAACCGCATCACGAAGCGAACCGGACATCATTTATGCCGCACGTGAAGCAAAGCAGCTCTGGGAAATGCTTTGCAAGCTCTTACAGACACTTTATTCCGTTCTTGGCGGCACAAAGCTAACGCTCAATGACTTTTGCAGCATATTTGAAACGGCTGCCTCCGGACTGTCTCTTTCCGCTCCGCCGCAGACACTTGATGCCGTTAACTTTTCATCCACGCACATGGCACGTCTTGCAAATCCTAAAATAATTTTTGTTATCGGCGCAAACGAGGGCATACTTCCCTACGCCGTAAAATCTTCGCCATTGCTCTCCGACAGAGATATTGACGCTTTACATCAAAACGGCATAGAAATAAGCGGCAAGGCTTCGGACAAGCTTGCAGAAGAACGTCATGCGGCATATGCTGCTGTATCAGGTGCTTCGGAAAAACTTTACATAACTTACCCCATTGCAGATGTAAGCGGAAAGGCACTATACCCTTCTCTCTGTGTAAATCAGGCAAACGACATGCTCGGAAACATAACCAAAACCGTAAGCAGTTTCGGCTTGCTCTACCTCTGCACAACCGAACAAAGCGGATATTATCAATATGTACAGAACTATAAGCGTCAAGATGTGGATTCGGCAAGTCTGCGTGAGGCGCTCAAACGCTTTTCTCCTTTAAACAAAGAAAAATTTGCATACCTTGACAGCATCGACACCACAAACGGGCATAAAAAGCGCATCTCACGCCAAATAACGGACAGACTTTACGGGAAAAAAATGGACATATCCGTATCAAGACTGGATGACTACAAGCGTTGTCCTTTCATATATTTCTGCAAAAAGGGACTTAAAATCTATCCGCGCAAAAAAATAGACTTAAACGAGCTTGAACGAGGAAACATCGTACATTTCTGCTTATGCTCCATTCTGAGCCAATATAACAAGGACGCTTTCGCTGCGCTTTCACAAAAGGATATGAAAGAAGCCATTGCTTCCGCACTTTCCGCATATCTTCTGACTCTTGGCGGAAGCTATGGCAAGACAAAGCGTTTTGAAGCGGCATACGCTCGCCTTTCGGATACGCTTGCCGACATTCTCATACGTATACAGAAGGAATTTTCACAATCGGAATTTTACCCTGCCGATTTTGAATACAAGCTCAGTGGAAAGACCGCCTTGCTGACCCTTTCGGACGGCACCGAGGTCTTTCTTGGCGGTTCTATCGACCGTATAGATACTTTTAAAAATGACAACAAGACATACATACGCGTCATCGACTACAAAACCGGTAAAAAGGTACTTTCCTACGACGATCTATACTACGGAATAAATATGCAGATGCTGATATACATTTTTGCGGTCACAAATAGTAATATGGGTGAAAAATATGCAGGCTCTCTTCCTGTCGGTGTACTTTATATGCCCGCCCGTGACATAGAGCCTCTGGAAACACGCAACACTGCAAACGACGACCTTGAAGAAAAGGCGCAGAATCAGACCTACCGTATGTCGGGCATAGTTCTTCATGATCTTAAGATGATCGAGGCTATGGAAAAGGACTGCGGCGGACATTTTATACCCGCAAAGATCAAAATTGACGGTACGCCGGACAAATATTCCAGACTCATAACTCAATCCGAGATCAACAACCTGCGCAAATATTCCGACGAGCTTATCAAAGAAACGGCAGAAGGCATAAAAAGCGGTATCGTTGAAGCAAATCCTCTCAACAAAACTGTCAGGAACGGTTCGCCCTGCACACACTGCGATTACAAGTCAGTATGCGGCAACTATCCAAACATAATTTCAAGAAAATACGAACCCGATGCCGCAGTAAAAATGGCTGAAAAATTAAAGGAGGGTATTTAACATGAGCTCACACTGGACAGAAAAGCAGTTACACGCCATTAATGCGAGAAATTGTTCCATTATCGTTTCTGCCGCCGCAGGAAGCGGAAAGACCTCCGTTCTCATTGAACATCTTATGCAAATACTCTCCGACACGGAAAACAAAATTCCTGCCGACAGGATAATTGTCGTTACATTTACAAATGATGCTGCAACTCAAATGAAACAGCGTCTTTCTTCTGCCTTATCTCTGAAGCTTGCGGAAAACCCCGGAAATTCATGGCTTGCTTATCAGCAGACGCTTATCCCGTCGGCTAAAATATCGACCATACACTCATTCTGCTTTGACATGATACGTGAAAATATACAGTTGCTTGACGTATCGGCAGGCTTTCGTATCCTTGACGAGGCAGAAGACAATCTTATTACAGCAAAGGCTTTGGAAAATGTATTTGAAAATTTCTACACCCTGCAGCCAAAATTTATGGAAGAATTATGCGAACTTACCTGCAGCACCGGAAGCGACTATAATCTTGAACAGATCGTTCTTTCCGTTTTCAAATTCCTGCAGTCGACTCCTTTTCCGGAAAAGTGGCTTAAAGATGCGGAAAATTTCTATGCAAACGGATTTGATCCCAACTGTGAATTGGCCGACATATACACCGATGTTCTTATTTCAAAAATTTTATCGGCAAAAAAATACATTCATTCCGCCATATCCTTTATCACGCAGACGGACGATGTAAAAAACATCGGGGTAATGCAAAACGATCTTACCATGCTGTCCGACACGGCAAAGCTTATTTCGGACAAGACACTTTCATGGGACGAACGTATTTCCGCAATCAATGTCAAATGGGCACGTCTGGCTCCAAAGTCAAAAAATTCCGAAGAGAACGAGCTGCGTAAAATGGCGGTAAATATGCGAAACAAGGCAAAGGACGAACTCAATATCCTCTCTAAAAAGGAGCTTGTTTTCACTTCCGATCAGATAAAAAAAGATTATGAGGACAACAAGAAAATAATTGCCATGCTTTCTCGTATCGTTCTCGCTCTTATTGCGGAGACTGCTTCTCTCAAATCAGAAAAAAATGCACTTGGTTTTTCAGACGCAGAGCATTTTGCAATAAAGCTTCTCTGTACCGAAAAAGACGGAAAAATCGAACAATCACCTATTGCAAAGGAACTTTCCGAATATTACAAGGTAGTTATGATAGACGAATTTCAGGACGTAAACGACACGCAGAATCTTATCTTCCGTATGCTTTCTCATAATGGAACGGCTGATACAAACGGTGATGATCTTTTCTCTGTCGGAGATGTAAAGCAGTCCATATACGGCTTCAGAATGGCAAATCCGAGTATTTTTATAAACACTCTCAAAAATGCGGACGAATACACCCCCGACTACTCGGGTAAAAACGCCGCTATCCTTCTCAACAAAAATTTTCGAAGCAGCAAAGACGTTGTGGAATTTGTAAACTTTGTATTCGGTCACCTTATGACCGAACGTATCGGCGGAATAAACTACACCTCCGCCGAGCAGCTTGAGTACGGCGCTTCATATCCCGAAAAGGATAACGCAACGGAGTTTATCTTTGCACGTGAAATTCTTGAGACCTCCGGCACAGATGAAATCAGCAGCGATAACGACAGCGAGCCAACCGATGACGACATCACAGATAACAAGGAAGAAAGCTTAACGGAAGTAAATGCAGAGGCTATGGCTGCGGCGCAAAAAATAAGCTCAATGCTCGGAAATGTGACCGTTAACGACCACGGCACCGAGCGCCCCTGTGAATGTCGTGATTTCTGCATACTTTTACGTGACAACGCACGAGGCACCATCTATTCAGAAGCACTTTCAAAATTCGGCATAAGATCATTCTGCGAACAGACAAAGGGCTATCTTGACTCGCCCGAAATTTCCGTACTCACCAACATTCTGCGCATCATTGACAATCCCATGAATGATATTCCACTGGCATCGGTACTTATGTCGCCGATGTTCATGCTTTCCGACGAAGAAGCCGCTGAACTTCGCACTCTTTCCGAAAACAAATACGACCACCTCTACAACTGCATACTTTTGGCACTTCAAGACGGAGATCCGTACAACTTCTCCGCCATTGACAAACTGAAAAATTTCAGTGCGGTCTTCTCAAAGCTGCGCATATGCGCCGCATCACAAGACCTTGTACGTCTTATCCGCACTATCTATGACAGCACCGGATTCTTGGCGTCCGTACAGGTATATTCGGACGGTGAACAAAAAAAGGCAAACCTGCGTCTGCTGCTTGAATATGCAAAGAGCTACGAAAAAAACTCCTCGGGCGGACTTTCCGGATTCATAAGATTTCTCGACAGCACTTCAGAAAAAGGCGGAGATTTCACAAGAGCATCGGTCATTTCTCCATCCGACAATGTTGTTTCCATCAAGACCATACACAAATCAAAGGGTCTTGAATATCCTTTCGTTTTTTTGTGCGGCACCTCCAAGCCATTCAATACAGACGATGCTAAAGCCACTATGCAAAAAAATATTAAATATGGTATGGGCTTTAAAATATTCAACAGAAAATTGCACTGTTCCTACAAGTCATTTCCACAGTTCATTCTGTCAAGCATAAACCGCCGTGAAACAATAAGCGAGGAAATGCGTTTGCTTTACGTTGCTCTCACAAGAGCCAAGGAAAAACTTTTTATAACTATACCGGACAATCAAAAGACAGAAAAATTGGCACTCAAAACTGCAAATGCTATCACCTCCGACGGCATAGACCCTTCTTTTGCAAGCTCCATGCTCAACTGGCTTTTCGCTATCCTGCTCATTCATCCCGACGGACAAAAGCTCAACCCTTCCGAACGTGACATTGATTACATAAAAGGCGGCTGCCGCATAAAAATATCCTACTCGGAAGAAGTATCCGATCAGAAAACTGTATCTCCGGAGAAGATTGTACCCGACGAAAACAAGGTGCTCTCACTTCTCAACGAATTTACATTTAAATATGACGACACACTTTCACAAAAAGCTGCCAAGCTTACCATCACGGAAATTGCAAAAAGCGAGCAGGAAACAATATTCCTGAGCCGTCCGGATTTCTCGTCCGAAACAGGCAGGCTTACCGCCGCAGAAAAAGGAACTGCCATGCACACATTTATGCAGTATGCAGACTATTCCGCCGCAGAATCCTCACCTGCCGCAGAAGCTTCCTCCCTTTTTGAAAAAGGGCTTCTTTCCAAAGCGGAAAAGGACTCTCTTGATCTTGCGAATCTTGAGAAATTCTTTAAATCAAATCTGTACAGCCGTATAAAAGCCTCTTCTAATGTGCGTCGTGAGCAGAAATTTCTTGTCGAAATATCGCAGCTTGCTCTTGACGATGAGCTTGGAAAGGAGTATAATAATACCAACGGTATGCTTCAGGGTATTGCTGACTGCTTATTTGAAGAGGACGGCGGCTTGATCCTTCTCGATTACAAGACCGACCGTGTTAAAACAGAAAAAGAACTTACCGACAGATACTTCCGTCAGCTTTATCTTTACAGCATCGCCTTGGAAAAAATATTTGGTCTTAAAGTCAAGGAAGCGTACATATACTCTTTCGCACTTGACAAAGAAATAAAGGTTGTATAGGAGGATAACAAACATGGCTTCAAATCAGAACAGAAACACTTCTTCCCATCAGTCCAAGAGCAGTATCAACGGTACTCTTGTGGGTGCTGTGTTTCTCGGAATATGTATTCTCATTGCGGGACTTAATATAGGCGGAAATATCAAAAAACTCAATAAAACGATCTCCGAAACTACTTTTGCAAGCAGCAACACATACAACTCTCCCTCTGATATAAACTACGGTCAGACAAAATATCTCACGACCGAAGAAGCTGCAGAATATTTAAAGCTTACTCCCGAAAAAGTAAAAGAGCTTATCTCTTCCGGTGAGATCACCGAATATGTTGTTTCCGAAGACGGCTATGTTATCTCCGTAGCTGTTCTGGACGCATGGTTTGACAATGAGGCTTATCAGAACAAGCTTGCGGCTGCCGAAACTGCGCCTGCGGAAGATTAAATTTTACCACTAAAGGGCGTATTATAATTACGTGGCAAACCCCTTGTTGAAAATATTTTTGCAAAATATGAAAAAAGTGCTTGACAAATTGAATGTGATGATGTATAATAATTGTGTTGACTTTTGGGGTCGGCTAAAATAAAGCAGAACTTTCCGTTCTCACCCTGCCGCAAACGGCGAGTAGCGGTCAATATGCATTTTACGTATTCAATTGTTCATGTGCAATTCTACATATGTGCAATTGTATTATTATGTAATTATGTGAGCGGAACAGTATCTGTTTCGCTCATTTTTATTTTTTGGGGGTGCTTACTATAAGCGTCAAGGAATTACAGATCAATGAAGAAATTAAAGATAAGGAAGTTCGTGTCATCGACTCCGATGGTTCTGCCGTCGGAATAATCCCTATAAAACAGGCTCTTGAGCTTGCAGATGAAAGAGAACTTGATTTGGTCAAAGTCGCTCCTCAGGCTGTTCCGCCTGTTTGTAAGATCATGGACTACGGAAAGTATCTTTTTGAACAGGGCAAACGTGAAAAAGAGGCTAAGAAAAATCAGAAGGTCGTTGACATCAAGGAGATCAGAATGTTTTCAACAATTGATACGAACGATTTCAATACAAAGGTAAACCAGGCTATAAAGTTCCTTAAATCCGGTGATAAGCTCAAGGTTTCCGTTCGTTTCCGCAAGCGCGCCATCGCTCACCCGCATCTCGGTGAAGAGCTTCTTGATAAATTCAAGGCTGCTTGTGAGGAATACGGCACTGTTGAAAAGCCGTCAAAAATGGAGGGGCGCGCACTCGTTATGTTCGTTTCTCCCAAGGCTTCAAAATAAAATGTGTTGGCTTTGAACGGTATTTGACCGTTCTCGGCTTCAAAATTAAAGGAGGATATATTATGCCTAAGCAGAAAACCCATTCAGGTGCAAAAAAGCGCTTTAAGCTCACTAAAAACGGTCTTGTAAAGTACCAGAAAACAAACAAGCGTCACAGACTTACTCAGAAAGCTACAAAGCGTAAGAGAATTGCAAGAACAGCAGGCTATGCAGGTTCTGCAAACGCTTCTACCGTAAAGCAGCTCATCCCTTACAAATAATAGGCAAGAGCTGTACGTCAACTAACTAATATAACGGAGGTAAAAGATTATGGCTCGTGTTAAGGGAGCAATGGCTACTCGTAAGAGAAGAAATAAAACTTTAAAGCTTGCAAAGGGCTACTGGGGCGCTAAGAGCAAGCACTTTAAGATGGCTAAAGAAGCCGTTATGAAATCAGGCAATTACGCTTATGTCGGCAGAAGACTCAAAAAGCGTGATTTCAGAAAGCTTTGGATCACAAGAATTTCCGCAGCTTGCCAGCTCAACGGAATGAACTATTCTACATTTATGAACGGTCTTAAGAAAGCCGGAATTACTCTCAACAGAAAAATGCTTGCTGAAATTGCCGTAAATGATGCTGCAGGCTTTACTGCGCTCACAGAAAAGGCTAAGGCTGCTCTTTAATCAAGAACTAAGAGTCAGAAGTAATTTTTTACTTCTGACTTTTGCAGTTTATACTAATCTTCGATCGTCATGTAGACAAGGCGGCGGATAGAACACAGCCAATTTATGAAAGCGACTGCCGGCGGGTTTGCTGCCCGACAAAGCAGCTTGACAACGAGTGGCCGGGTTATGGCTGCCGGATTTGTCTATTGGGTGATTAGAGATTAGTATTCAATAAGGGGCTTGCCCCGTCATTATATCGGTATGGATAAACAGGAGGTGCAACGCTTGGATAAACTCATTTCTTCAAAGGATAATCCAAACATCAAACTCTATCAAAAGCTTGCCGCAAGCAAAAAATACCGCACCGAATACAAAATGTTTACTCTTGAAGGACTGCGCCTTATTACAGACGCTGTAAATGAAAATGCAGAGCTTCACTGTGTCTTTCTGACGGAAAGCTTTTCAAAAAAGCACTCCGTACACGGTGACGCATTGGATTTTCTCATCGGAAAGCTTAGAAATAAGGTGATGTACATTTCCGATGAACTTGGAAACAAACTTGCTTCTACCGAAGGTACTCAGGGAATTTTTGCAATTTGCCGAATACCCTCTTCCCCTCGCCTCTCCGACATCATCAGACCGAACGGAAAATACATCGTACTTCACAACATACAAGACCCAGGAAACATGGGAACAATCATACGGACGGCGGACGCTATGGGCGTTGATTCCATTATTTCAATAAGATCATGCGACATATACAATCCCAAAACGGTACGATCCACGATGGGAAGCCTGTTTCGTACAAAAATATGCTTATCCGATGAAGATGAATGTTTTGAGATGTTCTCAAAACACAATATCACATCATATGCGGCTGTCATTGACAAAAACGCAATTTCTCTTACCGACTGCAATTTTTACGGCGGCTCGGCAGTCTTTATCGGAAACGAAGGCTCGGGACTTCCTGATGACGTTGCGGCACGCTGCTCCGAAAAGCTTACCATTCATATGCACGGAAATGTTAATTCACTTAATGCAGCTACCGCTGCGGCAATTATAATGTGGGAGTTGACCAAATGATGGATCACAATGAACTTCTTTCATGGTTAATGATATCTCTTACCATCAGTCCAAATTCAGAAAGATTCCGCAACCTGCTTTTAAAATACGGCTCTGCGGAAGATATATGTGAAGCTGCATACGGCGGTGCAAGAGATTTTTTCAATAACGAAGTAAAAAATTTCAGAACCATTCATAAAGATCAGGCTGAAAGAATAATTTCTTACTGTAACGAACATAATATCGAAATAATAGCCTATGAGGACAAAAAGTATCCAAAGACTTTAAAGCACATATATGATCCGCCAAGTATTCTTTACTGCTGCGGCAATTCGGACTTTATTTCAAATGACTCCATAATTGCCGTTGTCGGTGCCAGAAAAATATCGGAATACGGCATGGAGATAACACAGAAAATTACATATGATGCGGTAAAGCACGGTATCACCATTGCAAGCGGTTTTGCTGTCGGTGTTGACATAACCGCTCATATGACTGCCGTTCGTAACGGCGGAAAAACTGTTGCTGTACTCGGCTGCGGAATTGGTTATCCTTATCCCAGACCAAATATGCAATATTTTGATGAGATCGCCGAAAACGGTGCTTTTATATCGGAATTTCCACCCAATACTCCGCCTGCTCCCGTTAACTTTCCACGGCGAAACCGTATTCTTGTCGGCATATCTTCCGGCGTGGCTGTCATGGAGGCATCGGCAAAGAGCGGTTCTTTAAACTCCGCATCGCACGCCGTAAACCAGGGCAAGAACCTTTTCGTTGTACCGCCGAAAAATATAAACGATTCGTCTTTTTCGGGAAACAGCATACTTCTGCAAAAGGGCGCTTATCCGATATGTTCATCCGATGAGATAATAAAATATTTCTTTGAAGAAAATCTTCACGACCCGTCCGAATACTATCCCGACAAGCTCAAAGCCTCATTTGCGGACGAAAATCCTTCTTTGCAAAAGGACATATCCCCTGTTTCCGTTGTCAAGGAAAAGAAAAGTACATCTTCCTCTAAGGCAAATGTCACAAATCCCGACTCAGATAAAAATGAAAAATCCGCTCCGGAACTGAATTTTGCACTTGACGGAAATCAAAAAATAATTTATGATATTATAAAAGCGTCCGCCTATCCCGTATTGGCTGAAGATATTGCGGACAAATCGGGACTTGATATTTCTGAAGTCCTTTCGGCAATAACCAATCTGGAGCTTAGCGCCATAATCAGCTCCAACGACGGTCAGACATATAAAATCAAATAACACATTGGTATGTCTGACAACTTAAACGTTTGAAATTTTTATGAAAGGAGATTGCCCGTTTATCCGGGTATAGTTATAAAATATGTCTAAGCTTGTTATAGTTGAGTCGCCTGCAAAGGCTAAAACAATTAAAAAATATCTCGGCAGCGGTTATGAAGTAACTGCGTCCATGGGTCATGTGCGTGACCTGCCAAAATCAAAACTCGGAGTTGATGTGGAAAACAATTTCCAGCCTGTATACACCGACATAAAAAATAAGGAGGAACTTATACAGAATCTCAAGGACGCTGCAAAAGAAGCGGATTTTGTATATCTTGCGACCGACCCTGACCGTGAAGGTGAAGCTATCTCGTGGCATCTTGCGCAAATGCTTGATCTGCCGCTTGATGTCAGCAACCGTGTAACATTTAATGAGATCACTAAAACAGGCGTTACAAACGGTATGGAGCATCCTCGCAATATTGACATAAATCTTGTAAACGCACAGCAGGCGAGGCGTATCCTTGACCGAATAGTCGGCTACAAGCTTTCCCCTTTTCTTTGGAAAAAAGTACGCAGAGGTCTTTCCGCAGGCAGAGTTCAGTCTGTCGCAGTTGCGCTCATCGTTGAACGTGAAAAGCAGATACAGAGCTTTAAGCCTGAAGAATATTGGTCTATCGAAACAAAAATGACTGCTCCTGCTTCCAAAAAGCAATTTTCCGCTTCATTCTTCGGCATTGACGGAAAAAAAGCCGAGCTTCACTCCAAAGAAGAAGCAGATGAAATTTTAAAGCGTGTTGAAAATGCAGAATACAAGGTCGTAGATGTAAAAAAATCGGTAAGAAAAAAATCACCCGCACCTCCGTTTACTACATCTACAATGCAGCAAGAGGCTTCCAAGCGTCTTGGATTTGCCGCTGCAAAAACCATGAAAAATGCTCAGATACTTTACGAGGGCGTTGAAGTTGAAGGTATGGGCGCTGTCGGTCTTATCACTTATATGAGAACGGACAGTCTGCGTATCTCGGACGAGGCACGCACTGCTGCTTACAAATACATCTCGGAAACATACGGCGAAAAATATGTTCCCTCCTCTCCGAGAATATTTAAATCAAAATCCAACGCACAGGACGCTCATGAAGCCATTCGTCCGTCAATGCCCGACGTTACTCCCGAACGTGTAAAGAGCAGTCTTACTCCCGAGCAATATAAGCTATACAAGCTTATATGGGAAAGATTTATTGCAAGTCAGATGGCTAACGCTTCTCTTGACACGGTATCCGCAGACATCGTTGCCAACGGCTGTGATTTCCGTGCAACGGGATTCTCCATAAAATTTGACGGTTTCACCATACTCTATGAGGAAACAAAGGACACGGAAGAAAACAAAGTCCTTCCGCACATTGAAGCAGGTGATATCCTCAAGCTTAAAAATATTGAGGGCAGCCAGCATTTTACTCAGCCTCCGTCACGATACACAGAAGCTACGCTTATCAAGGCACTTGAAGAAAACGGTATCGGACGTCCGTCCACATATGCGCCTACTATCTCCACGATCATAAACCGTCTTTACGTTGAACGTGACGGCAAACAGCTCAAGCCCACAGGTCTCGGTGAAGTTACAACGCAGCTTATGAAAGATCATTTCAAGCATATCGTTGATGTTAAATTCACTGCCGGCATGGAAAACAATCTGGACGAAATTGAAATGGGCAAAAAGGACTGGGTAGACACTCTTGACGAATTTTACAAGGATTTCTCGGCTACGCTTTCAAAGGCAGAGGACGCCATGGACGGCAAACGCATGAAGATACCCGATGAAGAAACAGACGAGGTATGCGAAGTGTGCGGCAAACCTATGGTCATCAAAATAGGCAGATTCGGTAAATTCCTTGCCTGCTCAGGATTCCCGGAATGTACAAATACAAAGAAAATAATTAAGCCTACGGGCGGTATATGTCCTAAATGCGGCAAAAAGATCTTACAGAAAAAATCCAAAAAGGGCAAAAAATATTTTGGCTGTGAGGATAATCCTACATGCGATTTTATGACATGGGATACTCCCGTTGCCGACAAATGTCCTAAATGCAATGATGGCACCACCCTATTCAAAAAAGGCGGCAAGCTTTTCTGTTTAAAGGAAGGCTGCAGCTATGAGGTTACCGTTAAAAAGGAAAAATAAGGATTGATAATACATGAACAGGCTTAAAGTTATCGGTGCAGGTCTTGCCGGCTGTGAAGCTGCCTGGCAGATTGCAAATGCAGGATTTGATGTGGATCTGTATGAGATGAAGCCGCAAAAATTTTCACCTGCTCACAAATACGGCGGTTTTGCCGAGCTGGTATGCTCCAATTCCTTTAAAGCTGCCAGGATAAATTCGGCATCAGGTCTGCTCAAAGAAGAAATGCGCCGTCTTGGCTCACTCATCATACCATGTGCGGAACAAACAGCCGTTCCCGCAGGCGGTGCTCTTGCAGTCGACAGGCAGCGCTTTTCCGACCTGGTAACGGAAAAAATACGCTCACATACGCACATAACCGTTCATGAGGAGGAAGTTACCGATATCCCCGACGGCATTGTTATCATTGCAACGGGACCTCTCACATCTGCTGCACTTTCCAAAAAAATAAGCGGTCTATGCGGCGGTTATTTAAGCTTTTTTGACGCTGCCGCACCTATCGTTACCTTTGACTCGCTCAACAAGGACAGAATATTTTTCGGGGCACGCTACAACAAAGGCGGCGCTGACTATATAAACTGCCCTTTTACAAAAGAAGAATATCTGAAATTCTACAATGAGATCGTCAATGCGGAATCTGCTCCGCTTCATGATTTTGACCTGCCTAAAAGCAAGGGCACGGATGATTTTGCGGTATACGAGGGCTGTATGCCGATCGAAGTTCTTGCCAAACGCGGTGAAGAAACTATGCGTTACGGTGCTATGAAGCCGGTCGGACTTAACGATCCTGTCACAGGCAGACGTCCCTATGCGGTCGTACAGCTTCGCAAGGAAAACAGTACCGGCACAATGTACAACATTGTCGGTTTTCAGACAAACCTGAAATTCGGGGAGCAAAAGCGTGTCTTTTCGCTTATACCCGGTCTGGAAAATGCGGAATTTGTACGCTTTGGAGTCATGCACAGAAACTCCTTCATAAACTCTCCAAAGCTTTTAAACGCAGACTTTTCCATGCGTAAAAACGGCAGTATATTCTTCGGCGGTCAGATAACCGGCGTTGAGGGCTATATAGAATCCGCAGCAAGCGGAATACTGGCAGGAATAAACGCAGTACACCGTATAAAAGGTGCGGAAAGCTTTATTCTGCCGCCAGATACGATGCTCGGTGCTTTATCGCACTACATCTCCGATGAAACGGTTGAAAATTTTCAGCCTATGGGCGCAAACATGGGACTTCTTCCGCCGTGCCCCATACGTCTTAAGGACAAGCAGGACCGCTATGCGGTAGTTGCGGAAGCGGCTCTTCGTTCACTTGATGCATATCTTAACTCAAACCTGCCAATTATCTGAAACGAGGTATTTATGGAAAATATGCATATACCCGAATTTGATTTTCCGGAAGATAAAGAGAAAACACCTCTTTTACACATAACAGTCTCACGAAATGAAAATGATTTTTATGAAATGACACAGAATTTACGCTTTGCTTCAACTTTCAGCCGCATAAGCTGCATTGCGGGATATGTAATTATCCTTGTTTTTCTGATAAACACGGCGCTGCTTGCCTTAATGGTCGGAGATTTCCGCTCCGTCTTATTCTACGGTATATATGCAGCGGCGGCTATTGTACTCATGCTGCTGCCGAGATACATCTCAAAGCGTGAATTTACGCTTGCTCCAAACAACGGACAATCCTACACTTACAGCTTTTTTCTGCACCATTTCACATTTATCGGACAATACGGTGCAGGTTCATTCAGCTACGATCATGCGGAGAGGGCGCATGAAGGTGTCGGCGGTTTTTCAATAATTCTTCTTGACGGCACGGCACATTATATTCCGAAAAGAGACCTGTCCCGTGAAGATACAAAAATGCTCCGTGCTGTCCTTACAAACAAGCTCGGTTCAAAATTCAATGCCAAATCTGCGTTTTAAAAATTAATGAGGTTTTTTATGTATGAGGACTTGATATGCAAAGCACGTATTATTTCCGATGAAAATATACTGCCTGCAATTGAAATAAACTCTCCGAACAACGCCGAAGACATATATTCCGCAAGAAAATATGCCATGCTGCATCTAAAAAAATATGAAATATTTCTTTCACTTGCGGCAGTCGTTTTTTCAGTCATATCGGCTGCTTTCGGTTATATTTTACCGGCACTTCTTTCTGCTGCGGTATTTATCATGACGATACTGCCATTTTTTATGCTTAAACCCATAATACGCCGTACTGTAAAGAACGAGCTTTTATGCGACAGCTTCCGCATATTTTCTTTCTATGACGGACATTTTACAGTCAAAACTCAAAATCAAGCAATATATATCATGTACAGCGATCTGAAGCAGGTTAAGGAAACCGTATCTCATTTTTTCTTCTGTCTGCCGGACGCCGCAATATATACTCTTGCAAAAAAAGATCTTTCCGACAACGGCACTGCTCTTAAAAAATTTCTTGACGGAAAGGTAAAAATAATATAACCGCATTTATCACATTTGAAAGGATCTGTTTTATATGAAAATTATAGTTGATGCATTTGGCGGAGATAACGCTCCTCTTGAAGTTATCAAGGGTGCAGCAATGGCTGTTGAACAGCTTGGTGTTGAGATAATTCTCACAGGTAATGAAAATAAGATAAAAGCTGCCGCTGCCGAAAACAATATCTCACTTAACGGTATTTCAATTATACATACGGAATCGGTCATCGACATTCACGAAGAGCCTACCTCCATCATCAAGGAACGTTCCGACTGCTCTATGGCGCTCGGTCTTAAGGCTCTTGCCGACGGAAAAGGCGATGCTTTTGTTTCCGCAGGAAGCACTGGAGCTCTCGTTGTAGGCGCTACATTTATCGCAAAGCGTCTTAAAGGCATAAAAAGAGCGGCTCTTGCGCCTATTCTGCCTACCGACAAGGGTTACATGATGCTTGTAGACGCAGGTGCAAATGTTGACTGCCGTCCCGAAATGCTTGTACAATTTGCGATCATGGGAAGCTGCTACATGGAACGTGTACTTAAAGTAAACTCTCCAAAGGTCGAACTTTTAAATGTCGGCGCAGAGGACACCAAGGGAAGAGATATAGAAATACAAGCTTACAAAATGCTACAAAACGCTCCGGTAAACTTTGCGGGAAATCTTGAGGCAAGAGATATGCCCAACGGTGACTGTCAGGTCGTTGTTTCGGACGGCTTCACGGGAAATGTTGCTCTTAAGCTTTACGAAGGTATGGGATCCTATTTCTCACATACTCTCAAGGATATGCTCATGAGCAGCTTTAGCGGAAAGCTTGCCGCTTTGCTTATCATGAAAAAAGTTAAGGCGTTCAAGAAGAAAATGGACTACTCCGAAATAGGCGGTGCGGTTCTTATGGGAATTTCAAGACCCGTTATCAAGGCTCACGGAAGCTCCGACGCAAACGCCTTCTACAACGCCATACGTCAGGCGAAAAATTGTGTTGACGGTGATGTCATTGGTGAAATAACACGCTCCCTTGACATGATAAAATCCGAATCAAAAACCGGTTCGGAAGTAAAATAAACAAGATAATATCATATGCAAAGGGGTGTTATGCTGTGGATTTTTCCGAATTTGAATCAAAAATAGGATATACATTTAAAAACAAAGACCTGCTTTACGAGGCTCTTTCACATTCATCATATGCAAATGAATACCGTCACGGAAGAAGCTCAAATGAAAGACTTGAATTTCTCGGTGACAGCGTTCTTTCCATAATCGTATCTGTACATCTTTTTACGCATTTCAAGCATCTTCCCGAAGGGGACCTTACCAAAATAAGGGCATCGCTTGTCTGTGAACGTGCGCTTTTTGAATTTTCACAGCAGATAGACCTGGGAAAATACATTCTGCTTGGCAAAGGTGAAGAAAACAGTGGCGGCAGAGAACGTCCGTCCATCGTATCGGACGCTTTTGAAGCAGTCATTGCCGCTATCTTCCTTGACGGCGGCATGGACGCTGCAACCAAATATGTACTTGGCTTTATTCCCGAACATCTCGATAAAAATCATGCCAAGGCACTCCATGATTACAAGACAGTTCTCCAGGAGATCATTCAGCGCAATCCCGAAGAAAAAATCGAATATGTTCTCAAAGATCAATCAGGTCCGGGGCATGACAGACATTTTGTTGTACAGGTCATGCTTAACTCAAATGTGATCGGCACGGGTGAGGGACACAGCAAAAAGCAGGCTGAGCAGGCTGCTGCAAAGGAAGCGCTTGCGCTTATGGGATACAATGAATAACCGTCACGCAAACATATCCATCTTTATCCCGCACATGGGCTGTCCGCATCAATGCTCATTCTGCAATCAGCGTACCATAAGCAGTACCGAAAAACCACCCACGGTAAAAGATGTGGATAATATTCTAAAATCTGCCTGCTCACATCTCAAATCTCCATCAACCACCGAAATCGCATTTTTCGGGGGCAGTTTTACTGCAATAGACCGCAGCTTTATGATATCCTTGCTTGAATGCGCAAAAAGCTATCTTGATATCTATCAGCTTGCCGGAATACGAATTTCCACACGTCCCGACTGCATTGATGAGGATATCCTGCGCATACTGGGGACATATGGTGTTACTTCTATAGAGCTTGGTGCTCAAAGTATGTCGGACAAGGTTCTTGAAATGAACAAGCGAGGACATTCCGCCGATAATGTGCGTCATGCATCAAAGCTTATAAAAGCTTACGGTTTTGAACTTGGTCTTCAGATGATGGTCGGTCTTTACGGCAGCACGGAGCAAGACGAACTTTTCACCTGCTCCGAAATAATAAAAATACATCCTGCCACTGTGAGAATATATCCCATTGCCATACTTGAAAGCACAACCCTTGCCGAATATTGGAAACGTGGAATATACAAATTATATCCATTTCAAAAGGTCGTTGAACTATGCGCCGAAATGCTTACAAAATTTGAAAATGCAAATATCAAGGTCATAAAACTCGGACTTCATGCTTCCGAATCGGTCGAGCAAAATATGCTGGCAGGCTTCTATCATCCGGCATTCCGTGAGCTTTGTGAAAGTGAAATATACAAGCATATTATCGAAACCGCTATAAACGGCACACCCGGCGAATACTACGTTTATGTTGATCCGTCATGTATCAGCAAGGCTCTCGGTCAAAAAAAAGCAAATACCGCTTATTTTCTTGAAAAAGGCATAAAAATAAATATCCTCGGGGATAAAAACATTCCCGCAGGAAAAGCGAGGATAACAAATGTATCTGAAATCACTTGAATTACAGGGGTTTAAATCTTTCCCCGATAAAATAAGCCTTACCTTTGACAAGGGCATAACCGCCGTTGTAGGACCTAACGGCAGCGGAAAATCAAATATCGGTGACGCCGTTCGCTGGGTTTTGGGCGAACAATCCTCCAAAACACTGCGCGGCTCCAAAATGGAGGACGTCATTTTTGCGGGCACGCAGTTCCGTAAGCCTGTCGGTTTTGCTCAGGTTACGCTCAACATTGTCAATGATAAGGGTTTGCTTCAAGTCCCTGCAGGTGAGATTTCCGTTACGCGAAAGCTTTACCGCAGCGGTGAAAGCGAATATCTTATAAACGGCGCACAGGTGCGTCTTAAAGATGTGTACGAGCTTTTCATGGACACCGGTCTTGGACGTGACGGCTATTCCATCATCGGTCAGGGTCGTGTTGCGGAAATAGTATCGGCAAAATCAAACGAGCGCCGTGAAATTTTTGAAGAAGCAGCAGGTATCTCAAAATTCCGCTATAAAAAGGCGGAAGCGGAAAAAAAGCTTGCAGCTGCACAGGATAACATTCTGCGCCTTGAGGACATTATCGGTGAACTGGAAAGCCGTGTTGAGCCTCTGCGCATACAATCGGAAAAAGCAGCTAAATTTCTTGAGTACTCTGAAGTGAAAAAATCGCTTGAGATTACCGTATGGGTGCGTCAGCTCAATGATTTAAAGACAGCCTTAAACGAACTAGGCGACAAGCTTCTCATAAGCACAAATGATTATAACACTACCGAAAATGACATCTCACGTCTTGAAGAAAACATAAACGAACTCTCCGAACAGCTTGAACTCAACGCATTAAAAATTGAAGAAATGCGTGAGCAGATTCTCAACTCGGAGCGTTCAAACACGCTTATCCACTCGGACATTGCCGTTTGCAAAAACGACATATCCCACTGCATGGAAAGCATTGCCGAAATTGAACGTCAGCAGGAAAATTCACGTTCCTCCAACGAAGAACTGCTCTCTCTCATAAACTCAAAGCTTGATGAAATTGCCCTTGCTGAAGCAAATATATCAAAAACACGTGAGCAATATGAAAAAGCCAATGCGGAATTTACAGTACATCTTTCCGAACAGGACAGCTTTGACAGCCGTTTCTCGGAAATACAGTCAGAACTCAACAAGCTTTACATCTCTCAGTCGGAATTTAACATCTCCATAAGTACATCCGAGCAGAATGTACAGGATATAAAAGAGCAGATACTCGCCGCAGAAAAGCGTGACGAAGATATCCGCACCGAAGCAGAAAATCTGCGCCGTGAACGCTCCGAAACAGCAGATGGCATATCAATGCTCAGCGACAAAACAGATGAACTCAACAATCGCATAAGCGGTCTTTCAAAGCTTATGTCCGGACGTACCGAAAAGCTTGACGCTGCAAAAAAACAGCTTGACGATATTAACTTCGGTATACGTGACAAAGAACAGCGCATACGTCTTTTACAGGACCTTGAAAACAACATGGAGGGCTTTGCTCACTCCGTAAAACAAATACTCAAGGCATCAAAAAGCGGTCAGCTAAGCGGAATCTACGGTTCTGCGGCGCAGCTTATCAAGGTAGACTCGCAATACACTCTTGCAATTGAAACTGCACTTGGTGCTGCCATGCAGAACATCATTGTTGAAAATGAAGATATTGCAAAGCGAGGTATCCGTCTTTTACAGGAAACCAAGGCGGGACGTGCGACATTTCTGCCCATCACTTCCGTAAAGGGCAGCCGTCTTGCCGAAAAGGATCTGGAAAACTGTGACGGATTTATCTCCTTGGCGGTAGACCTTGTCGTCTTTGATGATAAGCTTACCGGCATATACAACTCACTTCTCGGACGCATTGTAATTGCGGAAGATATTGATCTTGCAACCATTATTGCAAAAAAATACGGTTACAAATTCAAGATAGTAACTCTTGACGGTCAGGTCATCAATGCAGGCGGTTCTTTCACGGGCGGTTCTTCGTCCAAATCAAGCGGCGTTCTCACACGCAAAAACGACATTGAAAAGCTCTCTGCCGAAAAATCTGAGTTTGAAGCCAAGCTTTCCACCGCAAAACAGGTCTGCGACAAGCTTCGTGCGGAAACAGACAAGCTTAACTTTGACATTGAAGCAGCACGTGATGAACTCAACACCGTATCCTCCGACAAGGTCCACTTTGAAGCAGAGCTTAACCGTATTGAAGCTATGCTTAATCAAAACGAGGGTCTGTTGAAAAATGCCGCCGAGGAAGCTTCACGACTCAAAGACAGACTTTCCGACACGCAAAAAGCTATTGAAAATGCAAAAAGCGGTCTTGCCGAAACGGAGAAGCTTATATCCGAAAAGGAAAAGCTTATATCCGAAAACGAAGAACAGCGCTCCGATATGCAGCAAAAGCGTGAAACGCTTACCAACGAAATGACATCTCTTAAGCTTACCGAAACAGAGCTTTCAAAGGATATTGAAGCTTTAAAGGCAGAGGTAAAGCGTCTTGAGGAGCAGTGTCTTGAACTTGGTGACAGCACGGCTCGTCTTGCTCTGGAACTGGATAATCAGCGCAAACTCATAAAAGAAAAAGAAAACCGTATTTCCGAGCTTGAACAGCAGCTTGAAAATGCAAAGACAAACATAGACGATACAAACGCAAAAATTTCCGAAGCGCAATCCGCTCGCCGAACTCTTGAACAGGAGTCCAACGAAAAACGTGCAAGGGTACGTGAGCTTTCGGACAGCAAGGAAAAAGCAAGCCGTGAGATATCTCGTCTTGAAGAACGCCGTGTATCGGTACAAAACAGCTATGACAAAATAATTTCGGATATGTCCGAACAATATAATCTCTATCTTTCGGAGGCAGTACAAATTGCAAAGCCCGTTGACGATCTGCTCACCATACAGCGTGACTTGTCCGATATCAAGCAGAAAATACGCTCTCTCGGAAACGTAAACGTTGCTGCCATTGAGGAATACAAGGAGGTTTCAGAAAGATACAAATTCATGTCGGAACAGCTTGAAGACGTACAATCCTCCAAGCGTGAACTTGAAACCCTCATTAACGATCTTACCGACAATATGCGCCGTCAATTTTCCGAAAGCTTTAATCAAATTGCTGACAACTTCAAGAAAATATTTGTTGAACTCTTCGGCGGCGGTCATGCCGAGCTTGTACTTACCGACCCGTCGGACGTACTTGAATCCGGTATTGAAATTCGTGTTGCGCCTCCGGGAAAGGTCATTAAAAATCTTTCTCTTCTTTCAGGCGGTGAACAATCTTTTGTTGCTATCGCCATCTATTTCTCCATACTTAAATTCAAGCCTGCTCCGTTCTGTATACTTGATGAGATTGAAGCGGCTCTTGATGATGTAAATGTTACAAAATACGCTCAATATCTGCGTAAATTTACAAACACCACTCAATTCATACTTGTCACTCATAGACGCGGCTCTATGGAAGAAGCCGATGTTATGTACGGTGTAACCATGCAGGAAAAGGGGATTTCCAAAATTCTCAGAATGGAACAGCCGCCTGCCGACATTCAGAACAGCTAAAAGGAGGTATTCTTTATGGGCTTTTTCAATAAAATTGCCGAGGGTATCAAAAAAACTAAGGACTCTATGATGGGTAAATTTGACGCTCTGCTCAACTCATTCACAAAAATAGACGATGATTTTTTTGAAGAGCTTGAAGAGCTTCTTATCACCTGTGATATCGGTGTCGAAACTTCTCTTGACATATGCTCCAAGCTGCGTGACACCGTCAAGGCAAAGGGTATCACCGATACAAATGAAATAAAGGATTATCTTAAATCCATACTCATTGATATGCTTGGCGAGGATCAGCCTCTTAACCTTGAAACCAAGCCGTCCGTTATCCTCATAATCGGAGTAAACGGTGCAGGCAAAACCACTACTATCGGCAAGCTTGCATCAAAATATGTAAGCCAAGGCAAAAAGGTACTTGTTGCTGCTGCGGATACGTTCCGTGCTGCTGCTATCGAGCAGCTTCAGATATGGACCGAACGTGCGGGTGCGGACATCATAAAACATGAAGAAGGCTCAGACCCTGCTGCCGTTGTATTTGACGGTGTAACAGCCGCCAAGGCAAGAGGTGCGGATGTTCTCATCTGCGACACGGCAGGACGCCTGCACAACAAAAAAAATCTCATGGAAGAACTCAAAAAGATCAGCCGTATCATAAAGGAAAAGGGAGAAGGCTGTTCTCTGGAAACGCTTCTTGTTCTTGACGCAACAACCGGTCAGAACGCCGTAAATCAGGCAAAGCTTTTTAGCGAGGTCGCAGACATCACCGGTATCGTTCTTACAAAGCTGGACGGTACTGCCAAGGGCGGCATAATAATCTCCATACACAATGAACTTCACATTCCCGTAAAGCTTGTCGGTGTGGGTGAAAAAACAGAGGATCTCCAGGAATTCAACGCTGTCGATTTTGTAAATGCGCTCTTTGAAACGGAAACTTCATTTGACCATAATTATGAATGTCTTGATGATACTGACACTTCAGCAGAGGAAGAATATTTATCCGAAGGAGCGTCAACAGAAAAAATATCCGAAGAAATCACTGCAGAAGAAAACATATCCGCAAATGAAAATATACCTGCCGAGGAAAATATGACCACAAGCGAGGATACCTCCGAAAGTGAAGAAGTATCCTCGGAGAAAGAAACACCATCCGAAAACAGCGAAGAGGAGTCTGATATCAGGAGAGGCAGATTCGGCTGGCTCTTCAAGGAAATCAAATTCGGCAAGGACAAAAAGGAGTAACCGCATGAAGATCATACTTGCGTCAAACAATCAGAACAAGCTGCGTGAATTTCGTGAAATTCTTGAACCGTTCGGATTTGAAGTCGTTTCGCAGTCCGAAGCGGGTGCCGGCATTGAAGTCGAAGAAAACGGCACTACCTTTGCGGAAAACGCATATATTAAATGCCGTGCCATTTACGATATATTCAAGACGCCCGTCATTTCGGACGACAGTGGTCTTGAAATAGACGCTCTCAACGGCGCACCCGGAATATATTCCGCAAGATATGCAGAACCTGGTAAACGCTGTGCAAGAGTTCTTTCCGAGTTAAACGGCGTTCCCGATGAAAAAAGAACCGCACGTTTCAAGTGCTCCATATGCTACATTGACGAAAACGGAACTTCTCACTCCGTTACAGGTGTATGTGAGGGAAGGATAGGTTACGAAAAGCGAGGTGCAAACGGTTTCGGCTACGACCCTATCTTCATGTACGGCGATAAATCATTCGCAGAGCTTTCTGCCGAAGAAAAAAATGCCGTAAGCCACCGTGCGGACGCTTTAAAGAAATTTACCGAAATGCTGGGAGGAAAATAAATGCTTACAAGCAAACAAAGAGCTGTTCTCAAAGGCATTGCCGCTAAAGAGGACACTATTTTACAGGTTGGAAAAAATGGTATCATAGACACGCTTGTCGTACAGGTAAACGATGCTCTCAAG
Source organism: uncultured Ruminococcus sp. (assembly GCA_949299215.1). Classification (GTDB taxonomy): domain Bacteria; phylum Bacillota; class Clostridia; order Oscillospirales; family Ruminococcaceae; genus UMGS363. The sequence goes on along the minus strand of CASFZT010000003.1, from coordinate 6,335 downwards.
GCGAGGGAGCTTGTAAAAATGCGTGTTCTTGACGGTGCTATGCTTACTGCCGAGGAGGCTGCAAACGAGCTTGCTGAAAAGACTCACTCCGACGTGGTACAGGTCATAGGCAGCAAATTCGTGCTTTTCAAGCGTAATCCGCAAAAGCCGAAAATCATTTTTTAAAATGAGGGTCGCACTTTTTGGCGGCAGCTTTAACCCCGTACACAACGGTCATGTTAATCTTGTAAAAGAAGTTGCCGATGCCGTAAAGCTTGACAGGGTAATAGTAATGCCGACATATATTTCGCCGTTTAAAAAAAATGACAGTACATTTGTTGCCGACGGCTGCGACCGTCTGGAAATGTGCAGGCTTGCTTTTGAAAATATCGGCATTGTTACCGTCAGTAGCTATGAGCTTTCCAAGCCATGCGTCAGCTATTCCATCGACACGGTAACATATCTGAAAAGTCAGTTTCCCGACGACGATATGTATATGATAATCGGAAGCGATATGCTGCTGTCCTTTGATAACTGGCACAGATACCGTGATATATTAAAGCTTTGTACTCTCATTGCGGCATCACGTCTTGAAAATCAGCAGGATATTTTCTCGCTTGAACAAAAAGCCGCAGAACTGCGGCAATACGGCAATATTATAACGGTAAACACTTCGCCCGTTGAAGTATCATCTACCCAAATTCGTGAAAAAATTATGAAAAATCAGGATATATCTTGCTATGTACCAAAAAATGTAGTAAAATATATTCTGTACAAAAAAATTTATGATTTGAAATAATACTGCTGTTATTTCCCGGAAGGACGGTGCGGCTTTATGTATTCCATTGATGAACTGACAAGAATTCTCAGCATAAAACTTTCAAAAAAAAGATTTACCCACAGCCTCAATGTGGCTGCCGAGGCGTCAAAGCTTTCGGAGCATTACGGATTTTCTACCCCCGACACCGCTTATCTTGCAGGACTTATTCATGACTGCTGCAAAGAAATACCTGCGGATGAACAGCTTTCCATGGTACAGAGATCACGGCGAAACGTAACAAAGGCGGAGCTGCTCACCGCACCGCTTTATCATGCTATTGCAGGCTCATGGTATGCCGAACACGTTTTTGGCATCACCGATGAGGATATCCTCAATGCAGTACGCTATCATACCGTAGGCAGGGCAGGCATGAGCAGACTGGAAGAAATAATTTATATTGCCGACCTTATTTCGGCTGACCGTTCATACAAAGATGTCGGTAAAATGAGAAAATTTGCTTACAAAGACCTTGACAAGGCTATGCTTGAGGCGTTAAAATTTTCCGTATCGGATGTTGTAAACAAAAATTCTCTTTTACCCGTACATACAATAGAAGCATACAACCAATATACCCTTATGAACAAAAACCAAACGGAGGAACAGGATGGATAAAAAACTTACACAGGAAGAAATTATTGAAATAGCAGTCAAGGCTTTTGACAGCAAAAAGGCAGAGGATATCCGGGTAATCAAGATAAAGGATCTTACCATTATTGCAGATTATTTCATTATTGCGGACGGTACTTCATCCACTCAGACCAAGGCTCTTGCGGACGAAGTTGAATTCAAGCTTGCCGAAGCAGGCTTAAAGCCCAAGCAAATTCAGGGCAATAACGGTTCTAACTGGATAATTCTTGACTATATTGATATTGTGATACACGTTTTCTACAAGGAAACAAGAGATTTCTACAACCTTGAACGTCTTTGGAGTGACGGAGAAAATGTAGACATATCCAAGTGGCTCAAATAAAGCAAGCGTATTCTTTAACTTTCAAGATGGCAGCTTATATTTAAAAAGGGAACGGCTTATGTTTAAAGGGGGCAGCTTATGATGAGTGACAAATCAAATGATTTTTTTGAACAGCCTGATATGGAAGCAATAAAACAGCCTGCAAATCATGATACATCCGATCTGGAAATTCTTATGCAGCCGCATCATGATACCGACGATCTGGATACTGTTTTCTGCACAGACCCGTCCATACACAACGAGGTACTGCGAAATTCCTTTGACGAACTTGAACAATGCGACCCTATCCAACAGCCGCCATATAAAGAATTTGAACCTAATTCCGACGCCGCAAATGCAGACAGTGTATTTTACTCTGACGCTTCGGCACAGGGTACGGTTTCGCACAAGCCATTTGATGCTCTGGAACAATTTGACCCTGATAATCTGCCGGAATTTTCTACAATGGACGATCATAAAATTGAAGATAAGCCTATCGTTGCCGAAACCGTTAACGGTGAAAAGACCGAAAATTCATCATTTTCAAGCAGTGGCTACAATGCAGCATATTATAAAAAGCTTGAAGAACAAATTGCTGCCGAGTCCGGCAAAAAAACTACTATGGACGATTTCTACAAATATCAGGAATCGACGGATTTTGTGCCGCTTGACGTAGAGGGTAAGAAGATAGCATTTGTTATCGGTATTCTTATAATCGTAAAAGCGGCGGCTTCAATGCTGTTTACTTTCTACACCGGCTCATTCATTACTTTCATAAGCGAGGGTCTGAAAATCGCAGCGTCCGTTCTTTTCATCAAGGGAAACAAATTCGGCTGGATATTCCTTATCATCACGCTGCTTACGGATGCAGTAATCTCATTTGTGCGCATGGCGTTTATTTACAGCCATGTTCCGCAGCTTGTTTTTGGTATACTTTTCATAGCCTCTCTTATATTTGAATACTATCTCGTATTTGACAAACGCATACGTGCATACATCGGAAGAGACTAAACGAAAATTTTTACGGTTAAAAATGAAGTCCATGCAGGACTTCTGAAATAAAAAGAAATAGAAGGATTGATTAAAATGGCTGAACGCTATGATTTCTCCGCCATTGAGCAGAAATGGCAGAAGTATTGGGACGAACATCACACTTTTGAGGCTGCGACAGATTACACAAAGCCTAAATTCTACGCTCTTGTGGAATTTCCATATCCGTCCGGTGCAGGTATGCACGTCGGACACATCAAGGCTTACTCCGGTCTGGAGGTAATAAGCAGAAAGCGCCGTCTTGAGGGATACAATGTTATGTTCCCGATTGGCTTTGATGCTTATGGTCTGCCTACCGAAAATACCGCTATAAAAACAGGTGTACATCCACGAAAGGTTACCGACACAAACATTGAAAAATTTACAAATCAGCTTAAAAGAGTCGGTTTCTCCTTCGACTGGTCAAGAGTCGTTGACACAACCGATGATAAATATTACAAATGGACACAGTGGATATTCCTTAAAATGTTTGAAAACGGTCTTGTTTTCCGTGACAAGACACTTGTAAACTACTGTCCGAGCTGTAAGGTAGTTCTTTCAAATGAGGACTCACAGGGCGGCAAATGCGACATATGCCACAGTGACATTGTACAGAAAACCAAGGAAGTATGGTACTTACGCATTACCGAATATGCTGACAAGCTTCTTGAGGGTCTGGAGCACGTTGACTATCTCCCGAATATCAAGCTTCAGCAGGAAAACTGGATAGGCAAATCCACCGGTGCTTTTGTAAATTTCACAATCAAGGAAACGGGTGACGCTCTGCGTATTTACACTACTCGCCCGGACACGCTCTACGGTGTCACATTTATGGTTATCGCCCCCGAACATCCCATTATCGAAAAATACAGAGATAAGATCGCCAACATTGCAGATCTTGACGTATACAAGGCAGAATGTGCAAAAAAGAGCGAGTTTGAAAGAACTCAGCTTGTAAAAGCCAAGACAGGTGTGTGCATAAACGGACTTACAGCCATAAATCCCATAACCGAAAAAGAAATACCTATCTACATTTCAGACTATGTAATGATGGGCTACGGCACGGGTGCTATCATGGCTGTTCCCGCTCATGACACACGTGACTATGAATTTGCAAAGAAGTTCGGCATTGACATTATCCCTGTTATCAAGGGCGGAGATATTGACAATGAAGCATATGTCGGCGAGGGCGAAATGATAAATTCCGGTATTCTCAACGGCATAACCAACAAAAAGGACGCTATCGACAAAATGCTTGAGCTTCTCTCTCAAAAGGGCGTGGGTGAAAAGGGCGTTCAGTACAAAATGAAGGACTGGGCATTCAACCGTCAGAGATACTGGGGCGAGCCTATCCCTATCGTTCACTGCCCTGAGTGCGGAATTGTGCCTCTCCCCTATGATGAGCTTCCGCTTGATCTTCCGCCTGTCGACAACTATCAGCCCGGCTCGGACGGCGAAAGTCCTCTTGCAAAGATCGACTCATTCGTAAACTGCAAGTGTCCGAAATGCGGCGGCGACGCTAAACGTGAAACGGACACCATGCCTCAGTGGGCAGGTTCCTCCTGGTATTTCCTGCGTTACTGCGATCCTAAAAATTCGGAACGCTTCGCTTCGGAAGAGTCTCTTAAATACTGGCTCCCCGTTGACTGGTACAACGGCGGTATGGAGCACGTTACACGTCACCTTATCTACTCACGCTTCTGGCACAAGTTCCTTTACGACATTGGTGAAGTTCCTACCGCAGAGCCTTATGCAAAGCGTACTGCGCAGGGTCTTATTCTTGGATCCGATGGAGAAAAGATGAGTAAATCACGCGGTAATGTTGTTGACCCTAACGATGTTGTTGATATGTACGGTGCAGACGTTCTGCGTCTGTACGTTCTCTTCATGGGTGACTACGAACAGGCTGCGCCCTGGAACGAAAGCAGCATGAAAGGCTGCAAGCGTTTCCTTGACAAGATATGGGCATTGCAGGACAAGGTAGAGGACGGCGACGAATACAGCAACGACTTACGTTCCGCTATTCACAAGACAATAAAAAAGGTTACGGAGGACATTGAGACAATGAAGTTCAATACTGCAATTGCCGCTATGATGTCCCTGCTTAACGATATATCATCTGCAAATCACATAAACCGTACAGAATTCCGAACCCTGCTCATGCTGCTCAACCCATTTGCACCACATATCACCGAGGAGCTTTACCAGCTCATGAATTACGGCGGCGTTCTCAATGAACAGAAGTGGCCTTCATTTGACGAAGCTCTCTGCATTGACAGCACTATTGAAATTGCCGTTCAGATAAACGGCAAGATAAAGGCTAAGCTTAACATACCCGCAGATGCCGAACAGGACGCTGTTCTTGCTCTTGCAAAAGCTGATCCTGCCGTTGCTGAAGCTATTGACGGAAAGAATATTGTAAAAGAAATTTATGTAAAGGGACGTCTTGTAAACATTGTGGCAAAATAACGCTGTTTGGCTTATTTCAATATAGCTTATCCAAATTACATCTTAAAAATTTGTGCAATATTTTTGCATTATCGCTTGACAATTTTGAAGATGTATTGTATAATTATGAAGTTGTATCTTATATAAACCTCTGCCTAAGCGGCAAAGGGAGGGAATTAAATTGGCAGAAATTCGTGTTGGTAAAAACGAATCCTTGGAAACTGCGCTTAAGCGTTTTAAGAGAAGCTGTGCTAAGGACGGCGTTATAGCTGAGGTTCGTAAAAGAGAACACTATGAGAAGCCTTCGGTAAAGCGTAAGAAGAAGTCCGAAGCTGCTCGTAAGCGTAAGTATTAATAACATTTGATTTATGATATATGCTCGTTTCAGCATGGTCTTTTTTCTGCTGAAGCATGGCATAATATCATCTGTGTCATTTGTTTATGGACTACTTTATTGAATAGTCATTAACGCTTAAAATGTAAGTAGAAGCGGACGGAGTGATCTGTCCGCTTTTCTTTTTTTCTAAGGAGGCTGAATATGCTTTTCAAACCATACAAAGCTTTTAAAAGTATACTCGAAATCACCCCCGAAATGCTCAAAAGCATCGGTATCAAGGCAATTTTGCTTGATCTTGACAACACTCTTACCACGCACAACAACCCACGCCCGGCAGATGGTGTTCCGGAATGGCTGGACAATATGAAAAAAGCCGGTATAAAGCCTATTATCGTATCAAATAACCATGCGCCGCGTGTTGAGCCATTTGCCAAAGCTCTCGGCATTAACTACATACCCGAAGGGGCAAAGCCGCTGCCGATTGGCTATAACCGTGCCCTAAAAAAGCTGCATCTTCGCAGGGAGCAGGTCTGTGCTGTCGGCGATCAGATATTTACAGATGTTCTCGGTGCAAATCTTGCAGGCATACGCTGCTTTTTTGTATATCCCATCGAACCCGAAACTCATTTTTTCTTCAAAATAAAAAGAGCTGCCGAAAAACCATTTCTTCCTAAAATATAACTTAGGCAAGATGTCCCCCGCCTCTAAGGCGGCGGGTTCCATATTCAGTTTCAGTTGGGGTTCAATCCCCAACTGAAACTTCATCGCAGCTT
>CASFZT010000002.1 GCA_949299215.1 uncultured Ruminococcus sp. | reverse complement strand
CTACGCTCATTCCAATTTCACTGCTTTCTGTTACCGAGCGTAGTTGAGGTTTATTAGGGTACTCGTTAAATTACCCTAAAATATATTATACGAGGAGAAATAGAAATGAATTTGAATAATGAAATTACAATAGCATATTGGCTGCTCTACTGGTATGACACTTACGCTAAACGCACTATAAAGCAATCTACGGCGATTTCGTACAGGGGGTACATAACTAACCACATTAACCCTCAAATCGGCTTATACAAGCTGTCAGAGCTTAATGCGGACATTTTGCAATGCTTTTTCAATTATGAAATGGAAAGCGGAAGCAAAAAAGATGGAGGAGGGCTGTCCCCAAAGACTTTGCATAACATCAAGCTGATGCTGCACAAGGCATTGAAAAAGGCAATGGAACTGGAGCTTATAAACAAGAATTATGCAGAGTTTGTAGAGCTGCCGCACGTCAAAAAGCCACAGATACATATTCTTTCTTTTTCGGAACAGCAGAAGCTTCTTGCAGAGCTGCGGCGTTCTGATGAAAGCTTGTATTTCGGGGTATATCTTGCATTGTCAACAGGTATGCGGCTTGGGGAAGTTCTGGGGCTGCGTTGGTCTGATGTTGACCTGGAGAACAATGTGCTGCATATAAAAAGAACCGTCAACAGGCTTAATACCCTTGACGGTTCGTCGACAAAGACGGAACTTGTTGTCGGAGTACCCAAAAGCGATACTTCGATAAGAGATATTCCGTTTAATGATATTTTGAGAAATGAGTTTATAAAATATCGTGAAAAAATGATGAAAAGGCTGTCAATCTTGAACATAAAGTCTGATGATTATGTGCTGATGCTCCGCAGAGGGAAGCCAGTTGAACCTAAAACAATGCAAGATGTATGGCACAGAATTGAACATTCAGCAGGAATTCAGAACCAGGTTACTTTTCACGGCTTACGGCATACTTTTGCCACCAGAGCAATTGAAATTGGGGTCGATGTAAAGACATTAAGTGTACTGCTCGGACACTCGGACGTTGCTGTTACTTTGAGCCGATACACGCATATATCGGAGCAACAGAAAAGAAATGCAATGGATATAATTCTGGGTGAAGCTTGATTTACCGTAATAAACAATAAATAACATAAAATACTTTGTGCAGATTAAACAAATATTGTAAAAAAGAAAATACGCTTTGTCGATTTTTGTTGACAAAGCGTATTATTTGTGTTAAAATTAACAATTAGATAAAGCACCCACAGTTGCATTGAGAATTGGCGTTCCCTATGCAACCATCATCAAACAGATATCATAAGTATCTGAATGACTTAGTGAATGCGGCGTTATCTGTATTTTATTATACAGTATAATATAACATTTGTCAAGAGAGTTCATACCGAAATTATCTGTTTTAGGGGGATTGCGTTACCTAAAATGATGTTCGTATGAACTCTTTGACTTTAATTTGGTTGCGGAGGCTGGATTTGAACCAACGACCTTCGGGTTATGAGCCCGACGAGCTACCGAGCTGCTCCACTCCGCGATATATTTTTCAGCTCTCCTTGAGAGCGCTTTATCATTATATCACTATTTTTAGTGAATGTCAAGTGTTTTTTAAAAAAAGTTTCAACAAAATTTTATATGCACTAAAAACGTTGATATTATTATATGACCGGCATAAAGCAATTATGTTTTATGCCGGTAAGTTTTTTAAAGCTCCGCTGCCTTTTGCTTGATATATTCCGCAAGTCCGTCATGCAGATCGCTGCGTGACAAGCCTACGTCAATAGCAGCCTTTAAAATACCAAGCTTATTTCCCATATCATAACGCTTGCCCGTGAAATCCACACCGATCATGGTCTTTGAAACGGCAAGCTGCTTCATTGCATCGGTAAGCTGAAGTTCATTGTTTGCACCGGTCGGTATCCTTTCAAGTATATCAAATATCTCCGGCGGCAGCACACATCTGCCCAGTATGGAATAATTTGAGAACATTTGCTCTGGCTTTGGCTTTTCTATCATATCGGTAATATCAAAATATCCGTCGTCCAGCGCCCTGACTTTCATGGACGAATACCTTACAACATCTTCCGTAGGTACTTCTTTTATTCCGACAATGCCTTTCTTATACTTTTCATACGCTCTGCAAAGCTGTGCAATTGCAGGGTCCTCTCCTATAATTACATCATCTCCGTACAAAACCGCAAACGGCTCATTTCCCACAAAATTTTTTGCACATAAAACGGCGTGTCCAAGGCCGAGCTGCTCCTGCTGACGGATGTATGTAATATCTGCCATGTGAGCAATATCTATCATCTGCTGTAAAAGCTCTGTTTTTCCCGTGTCTGCCAGACGTTTTTCCAAATCGGGAGAACGGTCGAAGTGATCCTCGACAACATGCTTTCCTCTTGAAAGAATTATCAAAATATCCGTTATTCCTGCTCTGACGCACTCCTCCACAATATACTGTATCGCCGGAGTATCAACTATCGGGATCATTTCCTTTGGCATCGACTTTGACGCAGGCAATACTCTTGTTCCCAAGCCTGCTGCTGTAATGACCGCCTTTTTTACTTTCATAATATTACCCCTTTATATTATTATTTACATTCCAAACATCAAAACAGCTGTCGGCAAAATAAACATTATCAGTACTGCAATAACGATCGATATTGTAAGCAAAGCGACCGATGTGCCTCCCTTTGCCCTTAATGTCTGTCTCAATGTCTGCGGCGGAACAGACCTTTTTATTTTAGCCGCAGCCTTTACTGCTTTTTTATAATATATGCTGTTTGCAAAAGCACCGCACACAAACATCAGCGAATAAAACAGTGCATTGCATATAATAACTATAACCTGAAAAGCGGTGCTTCTGAAATCCACCATACCCGCAAAGCTTTCATTAAGCAATGCCATCTGGCGCAATATATACGGAAAATACGCTGCCGCTCTCACAAGAAATACTCCCAATGCAACAAGCGGCATTTTTCTGTTGCAAAAATAGAACTCGGGAAACAGCATCGCCGCAAAGTTCCATGAAAGCGACCTGCCCGTATCCTTTATGCGCTTGAATATCGGCAGATAATACTGTGTATTATTCTCAACATAATCTGCAAGCTCACAAAGGCGCACACCGCCGTAATCCTCCTCGGGATTAAGTCCGCACAGAGGATTTGAGAAATTTATAATAAATGGGTGTATCGTGACGTCAAATGCGCTCGGTTCGGACGGACGCTCACCTGCTCTGCCATCGGGATTTCCGTTATTCTGCCATTCCTTCTTCACACGCATATTTTCATTATGCTTTTCAAGCGAGCTAAGCGGAAATCCGCAGTTATCGCAAAACAATGCAAGCGGCGGATTTTCATGTCCGCAGAACTCACATACTATTTTATCCTTAGGCAGAGCATTATCAATTTCACGCTCTGCGGCAGGTTTCCAGGCCTCATTCTTTTCATGAAGCTCGGTATTTACACATTTACCCTCTTTATTATAACAATCCCTGTGATACGGCGTACCGCACTCAGGGCAAACTACAATATCATCGCCGTCTTTAAATTTTTTATTGCAAACAATACATTTTTCATTTATATAATTCATTGCACTTCTCCGTTATATTTATACAAAATAACTTCCTGTATTATTATAGCATAATGTTTTCCAAATAACAAGCAATAATTCACACTTTCATCATTTTATCACATTTACATCTTGAAATGCAGTTTTAAAATGCTATAATAAAATGTAGAAAAAAACAAATGAGGCTGATAATATGAAAAGCAAACTCACGGGAACAAAAATAATAAAATTCATTATAGAGGCGGCGCCGTTGGCAATGATAGCGGTATGTGCGATATTATACTTCACCATTTTCAGGCACATCACCACCGAGCATATTCTTGAATACACGCCGGAAAACATATTCCTTGCGGCACTTGTTATTATAGGAATGTTTGCACTTAAATCCGTTACATTCTTCTTTCCTATGCTGGTGCTTATGACAGCCTGCGGCACGATATCTCCGAATATTTTTATTGCTCTTATAATAAATGCGGCAGGCACTTTCTGCATGATAAATATACCGTATTTTATCGGCAGATTCGCAGAGCGTGACTTTGTACAGAGAATTATCGGAAAATACAAGAAAATGAAGCAGGTGCAGGATATAAATATGTCCAATGAGATGTATTTTGCGTTTTTTCTGCGTGTTATAAGCTGCCTGCCGTTTGATATAGTAAGTATGTTTTTGGGCGCATCAGGAATGAAATGGAGAAATTATGCCATAGGGTCAATGATAGGAACTCTCCCCGGTATGATATGCAGTACCATTCTCGGATATTATATAGACGACCTTCTCTCTCCAATATGTATAACAGCGCTTGCAATTGAGGTTGCAAGCGCAGTATTTTTCGGGGTAAAATATATACTTTATATTCGCAGAAAAAAGCGTGAAACGCAATAACAAGTGGAGAACATTATGGAGAATAATAAAACCGACAAGCTTAATTCAAAGGCTGCAAGAGCGATAATTTATATTTTAAAAGTGACTACGCTGTTTCTTATACTTTTCTTTACCTTTATCGAATTCACGGAGCTTATAATTTTTTATGCATTTTTTCCGTATATTTATATTCCGCTTTATCTTGGGATAACGATACTCCTTGCAGAGCTTCCGAGGAGCATGGTATCGGGAAAAGGCTTTTTCAAAAGGCACATCCTGCCGCCTATACTTTTGCTTGTCGGAGTAGCCGCAATGTTTCTTGTATATTTTGCGGGTTTTAAGGGAGCAGCGCTGTTTAAGCGCTTTGAGATAGACCGCACAATATCAAATGCGGATGAGATAATTGAATACTGCCAAAATGAGATACATTTAGACGGTATTTACGATACGGAATTCAAGAAAAATGTCATTCTTATAGATTATGATACAATGACGGTATCATTTCTTTTTGACGGCTCATTTAGTGAATTTTACAAATTCAGGTTACAGTTGGGCAATGCGTCCGAACGTAAAAATATTCAGTTTGAAGCGGCACTTTCCGAGCCGGGCATGAAGCTTATAACATATTATCCGGAAGAAAGCCTCACGCACCGCACCTGTTCGATAGAGCTTTTTATGTCTGACAATACAAGATATTATGTTGACGGACTTCGTGAAACGGATAAAGATTTTCTTGATCTTTCCTGCGAGAGTATTTCACCTGAAACACACCCGGACAGATATCTTAGTCTGCACGAATAAAAAATCAACGAACAATTTTTTCGGCATACCAAACATCATATCATTATGATATGAAGGACAATGCTTTTGTAAGCTCACTGTACTTACCTGTCCCTTTTCTTCTCGTGCAGACGAGCCTTAACGCCGCTCATTATAATATCCCTTGCTTTTTTCGCTTTTTCCTTGTCAAGCGGTTGTACGCCCTCAAGCGGATATTCCATACCCATGCTTTTATACTTCTCCCTGCCCATATCATGATACGGCAGTACATCAAGCGCTTTCAGATTTGTCATATCCCCCAGAAACCTGCCGAGCTTATCAAGATACTCTTCGTTCATCGTAATGCCCGGCACGACAACATGACGTATCCATACCGGCTTATCAATACTCGTGAGCCATTTTGCAAACGCAAGGATATTCTCATTCGGGAAGTCGGTAAGCTTTTTATGTTCTGTACTGTCAATATGCTTTATATCAAGCATCACCAGATCCGTAACAGCCATAAGCTTTTCAAATTCGGCTATCCTCTTTTCGGAAAATGTCACTCCCGACGTATCAAGGCAGGTGTGTATTCCCCTTTCATGTGCAAGAGTGAATATCTCCCTTACAAAATCCATCTGCATAAGCGGTTCTCCGCCCGTTACGGTTATACCGCCACTTTTCAGAAACTCCCGACAGCTTTCGCAGTCGGCTGTTATTTCTTCTGCAGTCATTTCCCTGCCGCCGTCAAAAGCCCATGTATCGGGATTATGACAATATCTGCACCGCATAGGACAACCCTGCAGAAAAACAACATACCGTATACCCGGTCCGTCTACCGTGCCGAACGTTTCAATCGAATGTACTCTGCCCGTCATCGGATATGCACTTCCTTTTTCAGATATTCAGACACCTTTATAAAATCCTCCATCATGAGCTGCTCAGGACGCACATTTGAACTTAGTCCGACTTTTTCCACAGCTCTTACTACCACGGATTTTTCTATCCCAAGCGATGATGAAAGAGAATTAAGCAGATTTTTTCTTCTCTGCGAAAATGCGCCTCTTACAACCTTGAAGAAAAATTCCTCATCGGATACATTATATGGACTTTCGCTGAAAACATTCAGTCTTATAACGCAGGAATCAACGTTCGGAGGCGGCATAAAGCTTCCCCTTGAAACATTGAACAGCATTTCCGGCTCGGAATAATATCTTACCGCAGCCGTCACCGCTCCCACATCTCTTGTACCCATTTTTGCGCAAAGTCGCACACCTGCCTCTTTCTGAACCATAACGGTGATAGTCTTTACACGCAGTCTGCTTTCCAGCAGCATCATTATGACAGGCGAAGTGACCTTGCGCAGATCAAGCTTCATAACATCTGCATTTATTATTTTCAGATTATCATGTTCCGCAAGCGTTTCTTCAAGCACAGGTATAAGTCTTTCGTCTATCTCAACCGCAACGACCTTATCCGACCTCTTCGCAAGCTCATGTGTAAGCACACCCACGCCCGTACCTATCTCAATAACGCCGAATCCGCTTTTTGCGTTTCCCATTTCCGCTATTCTCGGACAGACAGTCGGATTAACCAGGAAATTCTGACCCAGTGACTTTGAAAATGTAAAGCCGTGTCTTGAAAGTATGTCCTTTATTACTCCTATATCGGTAAGATTTTCCATTTAAAACTCCTCACTCCATTTAACGGCTTATCAAATTTACAAGCTCAAATGCCGCAATAAATACCGGCTGATGTATTATATAAAATGCAAGAGAATGTTTGCCTGCAAAATTTACTACAGGTATTTTTTTCATACCATAAAACCACTTAGGCATTTTTCTTTCCTTTACAAACCTCGAAAGAGATGCGCCTGCAAGATAAATAAAGCCGTACGGTATTATCGGAAAATAATCGGACGAATAAAAGCCGCTGTGCTTTATTCCCAGCGGATACAGATACTTAGCCTCTGTCGGCAGGGAAATTTCTATATCCGTCACCGCAAGATGTATCACCCCATCCGGAAAATCACTCATGACAAAATAAAGCAGTATAAATATCACCCCAGCTATAACGGACACTCTTCCGCTCATTTTATCAAACACCGGTCTTAAAAAGCCGCAAAGCATCATCATCACGCCAAAAAACGACAGTATCCCGAAAACTATAAGTGTCTGCGGCATAAACAGGTCGGTTATCATCGTAAGCGCACTTCCTGCAAAGAAAACCGCCGCACCTCTTTTTACAAGATTTCTTGAAAAGGATGAGCACATTCCTGAAACTATCATAAGCAATCCAACAAACGCCATATGTATTGCCTCAAACCAAGCTGCATGAAAAAACGGCAGCTCCATACCGCCCATGTAAATAAGGTCGTACAAAAAATGATACAGCATTACATAAATTATGGCAATACCTCTTAAAAAATCAAGTATTTCTATCCTGCTTTTTTTAGAGTATGTATCGGCAGAACGTTCTTCCGAAATTTTATCCTGTTCTTTGGTTATGGTTTCCTGCATGATTTCCTCCGTTACATATTCATTCCTGCGCAATACGCCGTAGAAAAAGCGATCTGCAGGTTAAAGCCGCCTGTGTATCCGTCCACATCAAGAATTTCTCCTGCAAAATACAGACCATTAACAAGCTTTGATTCCATAGTTTTAGGCTTTATCTCGCTCACCTTTACGCCGCCGCTTGTTACAATAGCCTCGTTTATCGGACGAAAATCTGCGATCGTGACGGGAAAGGCTTTAAGCAGTGACACAAGCCTCTGTCTTTCCTGCTTTGTAACGGAATTGACTTGTTTATTTCCGTCAATACCGGATAATTTTACAACAACGGGTATCATCTTTGCGGGCAGAAGCTTTGAAAGTGAATTGGCAAAAATACGGTTTGGTATCTCTCCAAAATCACGCAGTATGCGTTCATCAAGCTTTTTGGCGTCAAGTGCAGGCTTTAAGTCTATATAAACCTTCCAGCGATCCTGTTCCATATCCGGTATATGGCTTGAAGCACTCAACACGAGAGGACCCGATATACCGAAATGGGTAAAAAGCATCTCTCCCATTTCCTCAAAAACGGTCTTGTCTCTGTCCTTTAATGTAAGAGTAACATTTTTAAGCGAAAGTCCCATCATCTCGGCGCAACACTCTTCCTTGGCGACAAGCGGAACAAGTGACGGCTTTATCGGAGTTATGGTATGTCCAAGCTCCTCGGCTATTGTATATCCATTTCCGTCGGAACCTGTTTTGGGATATGATTTTCCACCCGCTGCAATAAGTACGGACGGTGCATAAAATATCTTGCCGCCCTTGCATTTTACTCCTGTCACGATTTTATTTTCGGTAAGCACCTGCTCCGCTTTCATAAACACGGTCTTTACGCCATAATCCTTACACGCCTGCACAAGAGCGTCAACGATATCCCCTGCCTTATCACTCACGGGGAAAACCCGTCCGCCTCTTTCCGTTTTAAGCGGAACTCCCAGACGTTCAAAAAAGTCCATACAATCCTGCGAAGAAAACTGCGAATATGCGGAATATAAAAACCTCGGATTCTTTGGTATATTTGCAAAAAAGGTTTCGTCAGTGCAATTGTTGGTAACATTGCACCTGCCCTTTCCCGTTATGGAAAGCTTAAAACCGCATCTGCTGCCTCTTTCAAGCATAAGCACTCTTTTTCCGCAGCTTGCCGCAGTTATTGCAGCCATCATTCCTGCCGCACCTGCGCCTATAATTATACAATCATAATCGTAATTCAAAACATATCCTGCTTTCATTATGTTGATCATTATTAAGGAAATACTGATTAAATCCGGTGTGCATAACGCACCGGCAGATTTTTCGTCAGATTGTACAAAAATTCGAAGGCATACTGCCGTATGTCAAAAAATTTTGATGTAATACAACAAAAAATATGCAAGCAAGATGTGCACCGAGCCGCAAGGCGTGATTTATTCAGTAGTTCCTTAATCCCACGATCAATATCTCTGTTCAATAAGGACTTGTCCCGTCATTATATTTGTAAATATCATTGACTAAACAACCAATATTTTCTAAAACATTATAAATGCATTATAACACAGTCTTATTTTAATGTCAACATATGCAGCGTTTGAAACGCATTGTTACAGCGCTTTTCCGGCAAGCATCATATCCGGATAACATTTTGTTATCAGAATTTCTTCAAACAGTTGCTTTTTTTAGGCAGATATGCTATAATAAATGTTAATGTCTTTGACTACAATTTTAAAAAGGAAGATACATATATGTCAGATACAATGCTTGAAAAGTTTTCCAAAGAGGAGCTTATACGTCTTTTAAATGATTATGCCAAAAATCAGCTTGCCCTTGATGGTGTGTGGTTTCAATCCATAGAACGCAAATACGGTATGGACGAAGCAATTTTTCATGATGAAGAGGCATGGAAAATATATACCGCAATTGAAGCACGCAGGATAAAAACATTCCTCGGACTTCCTGATAACCCGGGTCTTGAGGGTTTAAAAGCGGCGCTTGAACTGCGTTTCAACTCACGTCTTAACAAGGACAGCGCCGAAATTATCGGAAACAGGCTTATATATAAAAACCTCGAATGTCGTGTACAGACGGCAAGAAAACGCAAGGGCATCGGATTTCACCCATGCAAATCCGTCGGAGAATTTGAATACGGCGGCTTTGCAAAGGTCATAGACAACAGGATATCCTGCCGCTGTGTAAGCTGCTATCCCGACATTACAGACCCCAACGCAAGCTGCGTGTGGGAATTTACTCTTAATGAAAACACAGCGGAGGAAACAACATGAACGCATTTATAAGAAATGTGGTTAAAGGCATCTACAAAATCATATACGATTTTCATATTGAGGGCACGGAAAACATTCCTCAGGACAGACCTGTCATTCTTGCGTCAAATCACCGCAGTTATGCCGATCCGGTCATACTTACAATGCCGATGAGGCTACCTGTTTCATATATGGCAAAGGAAGAGCTTTTCAAAAACAGGCTTTTTGGCTGGTTCATACGCAAGCTCGGTGCTTTTCCCGTAAAAAGAGGTGTCGGAGATATGTCCGTTATTGAGGACAGTATGAAAATACTCCGATCGGGAAGAAATCTTGTCATTTTCCCCGAGGGCACACGTTCAAAGGACGGACGTGTCGGCAAAGGAAAAACCGGTGTTGCGCTAATTGCGGCACGCTCCGGTGCGGACGTTGTTCCCTGCGGAATAACCTTTGAGGGCGAAAAGCTTAAATTCCGCTCAAAGCTTATTTTACGTTACGGCAAGGTAATTCCCGCTTCGGAAATACACACTGATGACGACGTTTCACCAAAAACACTCAAAGCCGTAAAGCTGCGCATCATGTCCGCCATAAAAGAGCTTGTCGACGAGCCGGAAACTCCCGTATCGGACACGGATACGGATACGGAATAAATCGGAGGCTTCTTTTAAAATATGAATACCAACAAAGCAAAAATTATTGTCGCAAAAAACGCAGGTTTCTGTTTTGGTGTTGACAGAAGCGTAAAAATCGTGTATAATGAATTAAATAGCGGTAAAGACATTGTAACCTACGGTGAGATAATCCACAATCCTACCGTTGTAAACGATCTGAAAAGCAAGGGCGTACGCATAATCGATTCGCCTGAGGAAATTTCCTCACTCGAAAACTGCACGGTAATTATCCGCTCACACGGTGTCGGGAAAAATATCTATGACGAAATAAAAAAGCGTGAGTCTTACGGCGTTGTTTGCTGTGACGGCACCTGCCCTTTCGTTGCACGTATCCACCAGATCGTTGAAGAAAAATCCCAAGAGGGTTATCAGGTCATTATCATGGGTGATGAAGAGCATCCCGAGGTTCAAGGGATTATCGGCTTTTGTCAAAATGTACCATATATATGCCCTGATGATGTTTCTCTTTTGAATTTTTTGAAAAAAACTTCAGAAAATCTAAAAAAAAAGGTTGCAATTGTTGCTCAAACAACGTATAATATATCTATGTGGGATAAATGCAGATGCATTATAGATTCGGAATGTCCAAAGGCAGAGGTGTTTAATACCATATGCAATGCAACTGCCGAACGTCAGAAAAGCGCAACGGATCTTGCGGAAAAGTCCGACCTTATGATAGTCATAGGCGGAAAACACAGTTCAAACACGGTCAAGCTGTATAACATATGCAGCAGCCACTGTAAAGCCTGCGTCCACGTTGAGGACAGCAGCGAGCTGATGAAAGACTGCGCTATGGACGTGATCATTTCTCAGCTTAATAATATCGGTGAAAATATCAACATCGGTATTACAGCCGGCGCTTCAACTCCGGCTTATATAATCAAGGAGGTACAAAACCAGATGAGCGAAATTTTAAAGAACAATGATGAGGACTTTAATTTTGAGGAGGCGCTCAATGCATCTTTCAAGAAAATATATACCGGTAACAGGGTGAAAGGATACATAACTGCTGTAAACAACACAGAAGCTGTTGTTGATGTGGGTACTAAGCATACAGGCTACATTGCACTGTCCGAGCTTACAGACGATCCTTCTCTCAAGCCCTCCGATGTTGTAAAAGTCGGAGATGAGGTTGACCTCATCGTAATCAAGATCAACGATGCAGACGGTATAGTTCAGCTTTCCAAGAAGAAAGTCGATGCTATGGTAGGCTTTGACAATCTTGTCAAGGCATATAACGAGGGCACTGTACTTGAAGGTACTGTTGCTAATGCCGTTAAGGGCGGTCTTATCGTTATCACAGACGGCGCTAAGGTATTTATCCCTGCTTCACAGGCTACCGCTCGCCGTGACGAAAAGCCCGAATCTCTTCTCAAGCAGACTGTTAAGTTCAAGATCATTGAGATCAACGAGCAGAAATTCAAGGCTGTCGGCTCAATAAAGGCAGTTCTCAACGCTGAAAAGGACGCTGCTAAGGCTAAGTTCTGGGATAACGTTCAGATCGGCGATACTTTTAAGGGCGAAGTTAAGTCCATCACAAATTATGGTGCTTTTGTTGACCTCGGCGGCATCGATGGCATGGTTCACATTTCCGAACTTAGCTGGAACAGAATAAAGCATCCTTCCGAAGTTGTTAAGGTTGGTGATGTTATCGAAGTGTACATCAAGGATCTCGACAAGGAAGCTAACAGAATCTCTCTCGGCTACAAAAAGGACGAGGATAATCCTTGGGTCAAGTTTGCTAACGAGTATAAGGTTGGCGATGTTGTTGACGCTAAGGTAGTTTCCATCACTCCTTTTGGTGCTTTTGCTCAGATTATCGATGGTATCGACGGTCTTATCCACATTTCACAGCTTGATGTCAAGAAAGTTGCTAACGTTAAGGACGTTCTTTCCATCGGTGACGAGGTCAAGGCTAAGATCACAGAAATTGATACCGAAAAGAAGAGGATCAGTATGTCTATCCGTGAGCTCCTCGAAGAAAACACTGACGCTGAAGAAGAAGCTGAATCCGCAGAATAAGCTTTCTACACAAACTATGGCAGACTCGTACCTTGCGGGTCTGCCTTTTTATGTACCTTGATAAGTCCGTATATTACTCAAAAGATATGTTACATATAGAATTTGAATATTGACTTAAATATAAAAAATAGGTATAATTTATTTTGGAGAATGTATGCCATGCGCATATAAGAAAGGAACAGTGAGATAATGTATAAAATTCTTAGAAAAAAGGTGCTTAATCCTACCGTTACACTTATGGATATCGAAGCACCAATGATCGCTAAAAAGGCTGAGCCGGGTCAGTTTATCATACTTCGTGTTGACGAGGACGGCGAACGTATCCCTCTTACCATTGCCGATTTTGACAGGAAAAAGGGCACGGTTACTATTATATTCCAGATAGTGGGCGCTACTACGGAAAAGCTTAATCATAAAAACGAAGGCGAATATATTCAGGATTTCGTAGGACCTCTCGGCGTTGCAAGCCATACGGACGGTCTTAAAAAGGTAGCTGTTGTCGGAGGCGGCGTTGGCTGCGCAATTGCTTATCCTATTGCCAAGAAACTTCACTCCCTCGGCTGTGAAGTTCACTCTATCGTTGGTTTCAGAAATAAAGACCTCGTTATTCTTGAGGACGAATTTGCTGCTGTATCCGACAAGCTCTGCATGATGACGGACGACGGTTCGCACGGCACTAAGGGTCTTGTTACCGATGCGCTCAAGCAGCTTATCGAAAGCGGCGAGCAGTATGACGAGGTTATCACCATAGGTCCGCTTATTATGATGAAATTCGTTGCTCTCCTCACAAAGCAATATAATATAAAGACTGTCGTTTCCATGAATCCTATCATGATAGATGGTACGGGTATGTGCGGCGGCTGCCGTCTTACTGTTGGCGGCGAAACCAAGTTTGCGTGCGTTGACGGTCCCGACTTTGACGGTCATCTCGTTGATTTTGACGAGGCTATCGAACGTTCAAGTATGTACAAACCTTTTGAACGTCACAAGCACGAAGAAACCTGCAATCTTTTTGCACAGGCAGGCAAATAATATCAAGAACAAGGAGTATATACAGATATGGCTAATATGTCACTTAAAAAGAATGAAATGCCTGCTCAGGACCCTAAGGTAAGAAGCGGCAATTTTAAGGAGGTTACTCTCGGCTACTCAAAGGAAACTGCCATTGATGAAGCCAACAGATGTCTCCATTGTAAAAACAAGCCCTGCGTAAGCGGCTGTCCGGTAGGAATAAATATCCCCGACTTCATTGCAAAGGTTGCGGAAGAGGATTTTGATGGTGCTTATGACATTATCTCAAAATCAAGCTCTCTCCCTGCCGTTTGCGGACGTGTATGTCCACAGGAAACACAGTGTGAGGGAAAATGCGTAAGAGGTATCAAGGGAGAGCCTGTCGGCATAGGCAGACTCGAAAGATTTGTTGCCGACTGGCACAACGAACACAGCAGCACCGCTCCCGTTAAGCCCGAAGCAAACGGTCACAAGGTCGCTGTTATCGGTGCAGGTCCTTCCGGTCTTACCTGTGCGGGCGATCTTGCAAAGATGGGTTATGACGTTACTATCTACGAGGCTCTCCACCTTGCAGGCGGCGTTCTCGTTTATGGTATCCCCGAATTCAGACTTCCCAAGTCCATTGTACAGAAAGAAGTTGACGGTCTTAAAGCTATCGGTGTTAAGGTAAACACAAACACCGTTGTCGGAAAGACCATATCCGTTGATGAGCTTTTTGAGATGGGATATGAATCCGTTTTCATAGGCTCGGGTGCAGGTCTGCCAAGATTTATGGGTATCCCCGGTGAAAATCTCAAGGGTGTTTACTCCGCAAACGAATTTCTCACAAGAACAAATCTTATGAAAGCGTATATGCCTGATTCAGACACACCTATCGAACGTGCAAAGAATGTAGCTGTCGTGGGCGGCGGCAACGTTGCAATGGACGCTGCACGCTGTGCAAAGCGGCTTGGAGCTGAAAATGTATACATAGTATACAGAAGAAGCGAAGCCGAAATGCCTGCACGTAACGAAGAAATTGAACACGCAAAGGAAGAGGGCATCATCTTCAAGACACTTAACAATCCCGTAGAAATTCTTGGCGACGAGCACAAATTCGTAAAGGGAATGAAGTGCATTGAGATGGAGCTTGGCGAGCCTGACGAAAGTGGCAGAAGAAGTCCCGTTGAAAAGCCGGGTTCGGAATTTAATCTTGATGTTGAATGTGTTATCATGTCCATCGGAACATCTCCCAATCCGCTTATCAGAAACACGACACAGGGTCTTGAAACAAACCGCAGAGGCTGCTTTATCTGTGATGAAAACGGACTTACCTCTCGAGAGGGTATCTATGCGGGCGGCGATGCAGTAACAGGTGCGGCTACCGTTATTCTTGCAATGGGTGCCGGTAAAACTGCCGCAAAGGCTATTGATGAATATATCAAATCTAAAAACTAAGATAAACGTTGAACGGCAGTTTCAATACGCACTAATATATACTTATAAAAAATCGCACAGGATTTTAATTTATCCTGTGCGATTTTTTACTGATATTTTTATGCCGAATCGATATATTATAATATTATATCCAAAAATTCGGCATAAGTCAATGATTTCAGCAAAAAATCCGCCGCCTTAGAGGCGAGAGACATTTTGCCTAAGTTATTTCTTATCAACCATAAGGCTGCAAACAAGATTGCTGAACTCAACAGGGTTTTCAATTGTCATACCCTCTATCAGCAGCGCTTCATTATAAAGTATCTTGCTGTACGCCGCAAGCTTATCCTTATCGGAAGCATAAAGCTCCTTGAGCACTTCAAATATTGCGTGGTTAGGATTTATTTCAAGCACCTTTTCCGCCTTTACATTTTGGTCGGTAGGCATCTGCGCAAAGGTCTTTTCCATTTCAATGGAAATTTGTCCCTCACTTGTAAGGCATACAGGGTGAGATTTAAGACGCTCGGAAAGCTTAGCAGACTTTATCTTTCCGCCAAGTGACTTTGATATCTCCTCAAGCATATCCTTGCTTTCATCGGACAGCTTCTTGAATTCTTCCTTCTCCTCCGGTGTTTCAAGATCAAGGTCGGCATCGGATATCGACTTGAACTGCTTGTCATTATAGCTCTCAAGAACCTTAACGGCAAATTCGTCTACGCTTTCGGTAAGGTACAATATTTCATATCCCTTATCCTTAACGACCTCTGTCTGAGGCAGGTTATCTACCTTATCAACTGTTTCGCCTGCTGCATAATAAATATACTTCTGATCCTCTTTCATTCTCGACACATATTCATCAAGAGTGCAGAGCTTCTTATCATTTGAAGAGTAAAACATAAGGATATCCTTAAGCAGGTCCTTATTAACTCCATAGCCGTTATAAACACCGAATTTTATCTGCATACCGAAGCTCTTCCAGAACTCCTCATACTTCTCACGCTCATTATTCAGCATCTTTTTAAGCTCATTCTTTATCGTTTTTTCAAGTGATTTTGCAATAAGCTTAAGCTGGCGGTCATGCTGGAGCATCTCTCTTGAGATATTCAGCGAGAGGTCCTGTGAATCAACAAGACCCTTTACAAACGAGAAGTGGTCGGGCAGCAGGTCTGCGCACTTATCCATAATAAGCACACCGCTTGAATAAAGCTGCAGACCCTTTTCATAATTCTTTGTGTAATAATCCATCGGCGGCTGTGACGGGATAAACAAAAGTCCGTCATATGTTGCAGTACCCTCCGTCTTTACATGGATATATTTCATAGGATCTCTGTAATCAAAGAATTTTTCCTTATAGAATTTATTATACTCCTCATCGGTTATCTCGTTCTTATTTTTTCTCCAGAGCGGAGTCATGCTGTTCAGGGTTTCTTCCTCGATCGTTGTTTCATACTCGGGCGGAACATCATCAACACCGGTGCCTTCCTTCAAATGATCATGCTCCATATCAAACTTGATCGGATAGTGGATATAATCGGAATACTTCTTTACAAGATTCTTTATCTTCCACTGCATAAGAAACTCATCATAACACTCGTCATCGGTATCGTCCTTCAATATAAGGCGGACTTCCGTACCTACGCCGTCATTCTTTTCGCACTCCTCTATCGTATATCCGTCAACTCCTGACGACTTCCACAGATATGCCTGCTCAGAACCATATGCCTTTGTACGCACTTCCACTTCCTTAGCAACCATAAATGCGGAATAAAAGCCTACGCCGAACTGACCGATAATATCAACGTCCTCGGCTGTATTTGCCTCGTCATTCTTAAAGCTGAACGAGCCGCTGTTTGCTATTGTACCGAGGTTATTCTCCAGCTCGTCCTTTGTCATGCCTATGCCATTATCACGGACAATAAGCGTTCTTGCGTCCTTATCAGCCTCTATCTTGATAAAGAAATCGGAGCGGTTCATACCAACCTTATCGTCCGTAAGGGATTTAAAATAAAGCTTATCCATAGCATCGCTTGCATTTGAAATTATCTCACGCAGAAATATCTCCTTATGTGTATAAATCGAATTAATCATCATATCAAGCAAACGCTTTGATTCTGCCTTGAACTGTTTAGTCTCAGCCATAAATGACACTTCCTTTTAAAATACATAATATTATTACACAATTGAAGGCACGCAAATTAGCAGTTGATCATCAAAAGTGTTAGCAGTCTATCATTTTGAGTGCTAAGAATAGTATAGAACACTTTTCCTCATTTTGCAAGAGGTTATTGCAATTGTTTACAGTTTATACATATTTAAGAATGTTACTCCTCGTCTTCCGTATCCTCCGACTCGGCTGTATCGGTATCATCTTCCTTTTCTCTTGTACTGCCCGGTATCTTTTCCATATCCCTGAAAATATACATCGCCGTCCCGCTTATGGTATATATCACGCAGGCAGGTCCTATCAAAGCACCTGCAAAAAGCGTTGTGGTATTCCAGAATATTACTGCAATTTCAAGTGCAAGCACTATCAGCAGCAGCACAGTTCTTCCGAAATATTTCATACCAAGCTCAAAGGAATTTTTCAGTGAATTTATGATACTGTTATCATATCTTGCAAGCAGAGGATAGACATAAATCTGACCGAAAATAAAAATATACGCAGATACTATTGTCATTATAAGGAACATCGTGCCGTCCTCAACTGCATTAATAAGCTGAATATCCATCCATATCGCATATATACTCAAAAGTGTAACAAACGACATGGGTATTCCCTGTTTCCAATTTGCCTTGAACGCCTTTATAAAGTCATGCACAACATGACCTTCTCTTTCCTCCGTCATACGCAGGGTAACGTCCGCCGCTGCGATCGTGCTTATTCCTATTGTGACAACAGGAAGACTGAACAGCAGCCACATAAGATTCAATCTGAAAACGTCCCATAATCTTTGCATAAACCTATAAACCGGACTGTCTATATTAAACAGCTTCATAACATTCCTCCGCATTAAAAAGGGACTTCGGATAACGTGCCGCCGAAGCCCCATATAAATTTAACCCTTTACCGCACCAAGCATAATACCCTTTTCAAAATATCTCTGCATAAAGGGATATACGCACAGAATAGGAATAATTGTTATCATCGAAATTGTATACTGAATAACCTTTGTATTAAGCGAGTTTGCGATTACACCGCTGTCCGAACTGCTCATACCGCCATCCATCATCGCACCAAGGTTTGATGATTGATTCAGGTACACATAAAGTCTGTGCTGAAGCGTATAAAGCTCCGGAGAGTTTGCATTATAAATAAGAGAATCCTGGAATGAATTCCAATGTCCTACCGCACCGAAAATTGCTATCGTAGCAAGTATCGGTTTGCTTAACGGCCAGATTATCTTATGGAAAATCGTCCAGTACCCGGCACCGTCAATAAAGGCGCTTTCCTCAATTTCTCCCGGTATAGACTCAACATATGTCTTTACAAGAATGATATTATACGGAGAAACTATCGCCGGAATAATATACACAAGAAATGTATCTGTAAGTCCGAGCATTGAAAGATTCAGATATGTAGGAATAAGACCTGCATTAAAATACATTGTTATAATAAGGAATCTGTACCATAATTTTCTGTGCCACATTTCCTTCTTTGTCATAAGGTAGCCTGCAAGCGCAGATGCAAAAACCATCAATGCCGTACCTATAACCGAACGCAATATCGTAACACCGAACGACGACCACAGGTCATTTACATTTTCAAGTGCAAGGTAGTTCTGAATGGTAAGCTCTCTGGGGTAAAATGTAATAAGACCTCTTCTTACCAGATCGTTTGATGAAATTGTATTGATAAAAATATAGTAAAACGGGAAAATACAGCTTATTGTAAACAATGTAAAAAACGTATAGTTGAAGATATTGAAGATGATATCACCGAGCGTAAGCTTTACATGGGATTTATGCTCTTTCTTTTCTTCTCTTCTCATCACACGTTCTTCTTTACTGAGAATTTTCATATCTTTTCCTCCTTATACAATACTCTCACCGCGTACTGCCTTGGAAATTCCGTTTGCAGCAAAGAGAAGAATTACGCTGACTATTGATTTGACCATGCCTATTACCGTAGACATAGGAATAAGTCCGTTTCCTATACCAAGGTTATAAACATAAAGGTCAAGAACTTCAATGGTATTCTTATTAACGGCATTTGAGAATACGAGATACTGCTCCATACCGTTTGAAAGAATATTTGCAATTGACATAAGCAAAAGTACCATATATGTAGGGATAAGCTCCGGCACGGTAATATACCACATCTTCTGGAAACGTCCCGCACCGTCAACCGTAGCCGCTTCATAAAGCTGCTGGTCGATACCGGATATAGCGGCAATGTAAATGATCGCACTCCAGCCTGTTCCCTTCCAGATACCCCATGCAAGCATTTTCAGCCACATATGCGATGAATCGAGGAGGTAGTTAGTATTTGCCTCAATTCCGATATTTGTAAGGAATGTATTTATAAATCCGTCTGCCGAGAAAATAGCAAGCGCTATTGCATAAACAAGCACCCAGCTTATAAAGTTAGGGATAGTTGTAAATGTCTGTATAAATCTTCTGTAATGTGTATTCTTGATCTCAGAAAGGAAGATAGCAAAAGCCATAGCTACCCAGCTTGTTGCGATACCAAGACCGCTCATACCGAGTGTATTTTTCAGAACCCTTAACACATCACGCTTTGTTGCGGCATTTTCAAAAAGAGATGTAAACCACTTGAATCCGACAAACTTATCCATTGTAAGAGTTTCGCCCGACTTATAATCAAAGAAAGCATATCTCCAGCCGTAAAGCGGCAGATATGAAAATACAAACGCAAGCACAAGTATCGGGAGCATCATAAGGAACAGTCTGTACTTAGGCTCCATCTCAAATGCCTTATGTTCTTCCGTAACAGGCACAATGAAAATTTCAGCCACGGACACAACTGCCAGACCAACCGCAAGCGCTGCATACACATAAAAAATATGCTGGAAAACGGGGAGTGCCTTTTCAATTCTTTCGGACTGTTCAAGCATATGATATGCTCTTGTAATTCCGTAAAGTCCGCCGATCTCTATCAGACCTCCTGCTGCCGTAACAACAGAACCGAGTCTTTTTAGCTTGTTGTTTCCAAGCGACATACAAGCGCCGGCTATAAGTGCTACCGCCGCAAAAATTATTATAAGGCTTGACGCATTGATAAGCCTGAATGCTTCCTCTGATACCCAGCCTCTTGAAAACGCACGTCCCATATTCACCGTAAGCGTATCATAAGCAACACCGCAGGTAAAAAGCGACAAGCTCTTATTGATATTCTCACTTACTCTTGCAGGATTCACGCTCGGGAAAAACATCAAGACAACGTTTACAATCGTAAACAAACGCACTAACCAGTATATCTTGTCTGCAACCTTTTCTCTTGGAGTTCTGACCGCACCCGTCTTGATCTTTCTTGAGCCTGCATCCTCCGGACTTCTGAATTCAGCCGAAATATCGGACATAAAAGAACACCTCCGAATTTTTTATCACAATCAAAATATTATACACAAACACATTGAACGTTTTGTAAATTTGTGCTATAATGTATTGTAATGGTAACATATTTTTATGCGTTTTTCCATAACTATAAAGACATTTTTTAGTACAAAATAGACATACACTATATTATTAAGAATTTGTACAAATATAAATATCCAAAAATCAGTTAAATATAGGAGATGTTTTAAAAAATGAAAGAATTTAACCTTGCTCTCTTTGCTCTTGACGATAATTTTCCGTTCCACATAATGTTTGACAAGCATGAGGACACCTTTCCCATGCACCGCCACATCGACTTTCACGAGCTTGTAATAGTAACAAGCGGCACAGCCACCCACATTATCGACGGTGAGATGTACTCCTTAAAAAAAGGTGATGTTTTTGTTGTCGGAACAAGTGCCGTGCACGGCTATGTTCACGCAGAGGATTTCAATATGTGCAACATAATGTTCCGCATGGACAGCTTTTTCAAGCCTGGCTCCGATATCACCAAGCTGCCGTCTTTTCACGCACTTTTCGCTCCTTATCTCACTTCGATACAAGGCTTTTCAAACCGTTTCACACTTTCCCCGGGAGATTATATCCGCATCTACGGTCTTATACACAACATCATGAACGAATACAACAGTGCTGCGGAGGGACGGCGTGAGCTTTTGCGTTCATATTTCATGCAGCTTGCAGTAACTCTCATACGTCTTTACGGCAGAGAGAACTCCGAAAACCCCAAACACATCATGAATGCGGCTGCGGCTGCAGCATATATCGAACATCACTATACCGAAAAAATAACCGTAACCGAGCTTGCGAAAATGTCACACTACTCTCCCCGGCACTTCATGCGGATATTCTCCGACTCATATCACACCACACCGCAGAAATACATACTATCCCTCCGCCTGCGTCATGCCTGTATGCTTTTAAGAGAAACCGACTTATCCATAGAGGACACAGCACTCCAAAGCGGTTTTGGTGACGGAAACTATTTCAGCCGCATATTCCGTCAGCATTTCGGCATAACGCCACGCGAATACCGCACCGCCGACATCAGGGGACTTTCCGGCGCTCCGCAAATTTAATGCTGAAAAACCTGCACAGCCATATCACGGGTATTGTTATCAAAAACCACAGGAACGAAAACAACAGACATATCTGTCCCATAAAATTCAGCATATGCCCCGAATAATCCCACACATTCCATTTAAACATAAGATTTACGATACAGCCTACCGCAAGCTCCAGCGAGGTTATTACAAACATACCGTAAAAGCATTTTACAAGCAGGCTTTCATTCGTATAATGTGTAAAATGGCGATATAAAATAACAAGGCACAATCCTCCCGTCACCGTCATCGACCAATGTGTATATCCTCTGAAGAGAATTTCCACAAGCGAATAAAGTATTCCTCCGAAAAGAAACAAAATTATATTTTCACGTAAAATTTTTATTTTGACCACCTCATTTATATTGTATGTTTTTTTTACATATCTATCAAAACCAATATTATCTTTCGAACATACCTCTTTTTTCTTCTTTTCGCTTTTCTTTCATAAAATTAACACAAACGGCAGATATAATATAATCACAGCAAACGGAAAAGAGAACACCTCTCAAACCTGAGTTTCCATATAAATTGCAAATGTTTACACATTTGCACCCCCTTATTTTTCTCTCTCCTTTTTATTCCGCAGGAAGCTACATTCTGCGGAATGTAAACAACACCGCTTGGTGTTTCTATATATACATTGCCGTTTTCAAACGAACGGCGGCTCCTATTAAAAAATAATTAGGCAGTTAAATTTCACGCTGTCCTTGAGCAAGAGGAAATATCCATGCTGAAAGGGCGGCATCCAAAATCCCTCTGCGTTTTGCAGTTTAAATAAATATAAAAATCTTCTTACGAAAAGGCGGCACAGTTCACATAATGGACTGTATGCCGTTTTTTCATTCAATAAGGGGCTTGCTCCATCATTATATAAAAAGATAAGGCTGTCCTGCCGTTTTTACGGTATGACAGCCTTTATAACGACGGGGCAAGCCCCTTATTGAAAGTATTCTAAAGCAAATTTTCGCAAGCCTTATGCATTTCTTCAAGTCTGTTTCTCTGCTCACTGCCCTTAGGCACAAATTCCTCCGTCTTTTCACACGGGAATTCCTTACACTCCGCACAAAGCCGTATCCCATGCACCTTGCAGCATTTTCTTATTTCGCAGTTCTTTCCGAATTTATTATGATCTGCCGAAACGGTAAGGCACCCATGGCAGCAGATATCCTTTGGATAAAATTTCACGCCGCCAAAGCTATACTCCAAGGCAAGATATTTTTTCATAGTCTCGTCGTCCTTTTCGGTTGCAATATACACAGGACATTCCGCACACATGATCCCACAGCAGGAAACCATATCCATAACTTAAGCTCCTTTACATATGTAATAACTTAGGCAAGATGTCCCCCCACCTCTAAGGCGGCGGGGTCCATATTCAGTTTCAGTTGGGGTTCAATCCCCAACTGAAGCTTCATCGCAGCTTCGCTGCGGCTTGCCGCATTGAATGACGGGGCAAGCCCCTTATTGAATACAATAATATCACAAAATCCGCCCCTCGTCAATCGGTAAAATCGTGCTGTTTTTTTATAAATACCTGTTGAAATATCCGCTGCAAAATGATATAATGAATTTATTAATTTCTGAAAGGACAGGCTCATGAAAAAGGGATACAGAAAAAAAAATAAAAATAATGTCATAATTTTAAGCGGTACCAAATACTTATTTATTGCGACCGTTATACTCTTTGCAGTCGTATTTTTACTTACAAGATTTACCTCTACCGCAAAAAACAATGAAGAGGAAGAACTCACAACGCCCGTGACCTCAATAATCACGACCGCACCAAAGGAGGAAAAAGTGAACATAGACAACGAATGGGCAATGTTCCTTGTAAATAATCAGAACCCGCTTCCTGACAATTATGACAGCATTATCGAAACATCTCTTGTCTACACAAGCTGGCGTGAATATTACATGGACTCGCGTATGGCAAAATATATGACCAATATGCTTGAAGCGGCAAAGGCAGACGGCATAACTCTTGAAGTCGTTTCCGCATACCGCACCATAGAATATCAGCAGCAGAATTTTGACAACAGCGTACAGCAGCGTATAGACTCCGGCATGACATATGACGAGGCTTATGCCGACACCGCAAAGGAAGTTGCATTTCCCGGCAAGAGCGAGCATAACGCCGGTCTTTCCGCAGACATAATGTCCCCCGAATACACAAGCATGGATGATGACGGTTTCAAAAATACCGAGGCTTATGCATGGCTTTCGGAGCACGCTGCGGAATACGGCTTCATACTACGATACCCCGAGGGCAAGGAGGACATCACCGGCATTATCTACGAGCCGTGGCACTATCGTTTTGTGGGAATATATTATGCAAACGAGATAAAGGAAAGCGGACTTTGTCTTGAAGAATACTTTGAAGAGCAGGGCTGGCTTGATGAAAACGGCAAAGCCATAAAAATGACGGGTCCCGTCGAACTGCCGCAAGAAGAACCTACTGTCACGACTGTTCCCGACGCTGCACAGCCGACCGAAACACGTTCGGAGCAGAAGGTATCAATTATCGTATAATGACGGAGCAAGCCCCTTATTGAAATCAAAAGCATCAGACCGTATACAAGCGGCTGATGCTTTTTTCATTTATCATTCTTCATACAATATAAAAATTTCTTCTCAACGGGCAGCTTGAATTCCTTTATTTCCCCAAGATAGGGCAGTTCTATGCGAAGCAGGTCCGCCTGAAGTGCAAGACGGTGTATGGGATTTGTCTTTGCACCGTATTTCTTATCACCTGCAACGGGGCAACCCATTTCACTCATATGCACACGTATCTGATTCTTTCTTCCCGTTTCAATGTTGATCGCCGCAAGAGAATAATTCCTGCTTGTTCTCACTATATCGTAATTTGTAACGGCGTGCTTGCCCTCGCCCTTATTTCTTGCGGAAAATACAAAGCAGCTTTCCGTTTCACGCAGCCATGACTCTATTCGTTTGCTTTTATTTTCCGGGCAGCCTTCTATCAGTGCTGCATATCCTCTGTATTTTACGAGCTTATCCCAGTTATCCTGCAGTGAAAGCTTGGTGTTCTCATTCTTTGCAAAAAGAAGTATACCCGACGTATCTCTGTCAAGGCGGTGTACTATAAAAATACGTCCGTTTTTATTGCTCTGCTTTACATACTCCGTAACTATATGATATGCCGTTTTTGTTTTCTCATTATCAGTGGCAATGGACAAAAGTCCCGCAGGCTTATTTATAACCACGATATTTTCATCCTCATAAATAATATCGGGCATATCACGAATTATATTTTTCTTGTACTCAGGCACATATTTTGCAACTGTCACGGTCTGACCTGCTCTTACCTTATAATCAAACTTTGTTGTAACTGTTCCGTCTACAGAAACAAGTCCATGCTTAAGAACGGATTTTGCGTTATTCCTGCCGTGTATGTTTTCCTTAAGCAGTTCAAGCAGACCTGCATTTCTTGATGCTGTAAACTCCGTCATATTCTGCTTCTTACTCATAAAACGCTTCTCCTTTATCTTTTTTTATACGCATTTATGACTTCTAAAAACCGATCGCCGTAAAGCTCCGCCTTTTTGCGTCCCACGCCCGAAACATCAAGAAACGCCATTTTATTTTTCGGCAGTCTGCGACACATATCACGCAGTGCAGCGTCTGTAAAAATAATATACGCAGGCACCTTTTCCTCCATTGCAAGCTTTAAGCGAAGTTCTTTAAGCTTATTAAAGAGTGCTTCATCGACGGGTACTGCCGGTGTTTTTTCTTTAACAGCCGCAATCTTCACAACAGGCTTTCTTTCTTTGGGCAGCTTCATAAGTATCTCGGGCATTTCCGTTATGATAGGTGCGGTGTTCTTTGTAGCTACAAGGACAGGATACTCACCCTGTGTAACGGCAATATACTCCTTTTCAATAAGAAAATCTATAATATTTCTTATCATATGAACCGATGTATCGGACATTATTCCGTATGTCGAAAGCTTATCATATCCCGACTTTGTTATTTTTTCCGATCTTGAGCCGTGCAATATATCGGCAATGGTGGATTTTCCGACACTCCTGCCGTTCAGCTTATACACTCTGTAAATGCAGGACACTATTTTCTGCGCCTCCGTAATTATATTTTTTGTTTCAAAATCACGGCAGCAATTGGAGCAGCCTCCGCAAAACAATGGCGGCTTTTCTCCGAAATATTTAAGTATAAAACCTCTCAGACAATCGGTCGTGGTAGAATAAAAGGTCATTATTTTAAGACGCTCAAGGTCACGCCTGCGCAGTTCCTCACGCAGTTCATCGCTAAGCTCCTCATTATCCTCGCCCGAATTATCAATAAGGAATCTATTTGTAATAACGTCCTGTCCGCTGTACAGCAATATACAGCTTGCAGGCTCACCGTCACGTCCAGCTCTTCCTGCTTCCTGGTAATAGCTTTCGGGATCCTTAGGCATATTATAATGCACCACAAGCGACACATTCGATTTGTCTATACCCATACCGAAAGCGTTTGTCGCAACCATAATATTCTTCCTGTCATAAATAAAATCGTCCTGATTTTTACGCCGCTCATCATCCGAAAGACCTGCGTGATATCTTGTTGCCGCAAAGCCTTCCTTGCACAGCTCTTCATAAACCATCTCAACATTTTTTCTTGTGGCGCAATAAACGATACTGCACTTGTCCTTATTTTCATTCATAATTGAGATAAGCTCATCAAGCTTATGCGTTGGTCTGCGCACTTCAAAAAACAGATTCTGTCTGTCAAAACCTGTTGTTATCGAAAACGGTTCTTCAAGCCTTAATATATCTACTATATCCTGTTTTACGGTGTCGGTCGCTGTTGCCGTAAACGCACCGACTATCGGTCTGTATGAAAGACGCTCTATAAATTCGGTGATCTTAAGGTAGCTCGGTCTGAAATCCTGTCCCCATTTTGAGATGCAATGCGCTTCATCAACGGTTATCATTGATATCCTGACCCTTTCCGCAAATAAGATAAACTCGTCCGTACCGAGCCTTTCAGGCGCAACATATATTATCTTGTACATTCCGCTGTTTGCTCTTCTGAACACTTCAACATACTGCGGATAGCTTAACGAGCTGTTTATATACGCCGCAGACACACCCGAATGAACAAGTGAGTTTACCTGATCCTTCATAAGCGAAATAAGCGGAGAAATAACGATCGTGATCCCTTCCAACATAAGTGCAGGCACCTGATAACAAACAGATTTTCCTGCACCCGTAGGCATTATTCCCAATACATCTCTTCCACTTAAAATATTATCTATTATCTCTTCCTGACCGTTCCTGAATTCCCTATGTCCGAAATACTGCGCCAGGACTTCAAATTTATCCATAAAAACAATCCTTATCACTTTAGCCGACAGGTGAATTTCCGTCCGTCGGAATTAAGATACTCTTTCAATTTACACTCGCTGCACTTCGGCGACCTTGCCGTACAACAGTCACGTCCGAAAAGCACCAGCCTATGGCAAAAATCCGAGCCTTTATCGGGCGGTATTATTTTCAGCAGGTCTTTTTCCACAGTCTCGGGCGCCGTATTATCGGTAAGCTTCAATCTTCCGCATATCCTTATACAATGCGTATCAGTAACTATTGCAGGCAGATGATGAACATCTCCCATAATAAGATTTGCGGTCTTTCTGCCTATACCTGAAAGCGTTGTAAGCTCTTCTATGGTTTTGGGGATAACTCCGTCCATCTCGTAATAAAGCTTATGCGCCATTTCAACTATACTTTTTGCCTTTGTCTTATACAATCCGCATGGCTTTACTATCTCTGCAACATCTTCGACATTTGCATCGGCAAATGATTTTAAGGTAGGGTATTTCTCAAAAAGCACCTTCGTTACTATATTGACTCTTGCATCTGTACATTGAGCGGAAAGCCGTCCTGCTATCATAAGCTCATACGGCTGTGAATACACCAGCGAGCATAACGCCTCAGGATAAATTTCCTCCAGTCCCTCTATACACAAAAGCGCACGTTCTTTTTTAGTCATATGCCTTTTCACCTTTTTCTCCGCCGTAAATTTCAAGCAGTTCCTTTGAAAATCCCTCTCCGTCACTTACAAAAAGGGGCTGCATAACTTTCATAAACGGTTTACCTCCAAGTCTGCCTTCTATCAAAAACAGCCAGCTTGCGTTTTCCGGATTTTTGCTTACAAATCGCAGCAGCTTAGGCTCTATATTATTTGCTCTCATTGCACAGATAACATCCGCAAGTCTTTCGGGACGGTTGCATATACAAAGTCTGCCGCCGAATTTCAGAAGTCTTGCCGCCGCTCTGCAAACGTCATTTATATTGCACAATATCTCATGTCTTGCTATTTTCTGTGCCTCGCCCATGCTTTCTATACCTGCATTTGCCGCCTTATACGGAGGATTGCAGGTAACCACGTCAAAGCTTCCTTTCGGACAATTCTCCCACAATTCCTTTAAATCGGCACATATTGGTTTTATATTGTCCAGTCCGCTTTTTTCTTTGGTAAGCATAAACTGCTCTATCGCCTGCTTTTGTATATCCACTCCGTAAATTTCCGCAGGAGAAAATTTTATATGCATCAGCATAGGTATTATTCCGCAGCCTGTACCAAGATCGCATACCTTATCCTTATGTCTCGGTCTTGCAAAATCAGCAAGCAAAAATGCGTCCGTTCCGAATTTATGCTCCTTGGAAACACATATCTCCAATCCATTTTGCAAAGGCTCAAAAGAAAATTCCGACATCTATTATCTTCTCCTTAAATCAGCCTATCATAAGCTTTGCTTCCGGATATACTTCATTTTTGCTCTTTGTATTTCCGTATCCCGATGAAAATGCGATCGCAAATGATATTGGTCCTATACGTCCTATAAACATATTAAGCGCAAGCAGCAGCTTTGACCACACGCCGCCTTCCGCACTTACTCCTGCGGTATAGCCCACTGTAGCCATTGCTGATGTGACTTCATATGCGACATCTACTCCATCAATATCGGTAGATACATAAAATATAACAATAGATGTAACCAGAATAAGCGTGAAGAAAATAACAATAATGGAAAGAGATTTATAAACCAGATCCTTGTCAACCTTTCTGCCCATGATAACTGTATCCGACTTGCCTCTTATCACGCTGACAACAGTCATTACAACAACCGCAAATGTAGTGATCTTGATTCCGCCGGCAGTAGAACCGGGCGCACCGCCTATAAACATAAAACCGATTGAAAAAATTTTCATAAGAGGCATCAGCTCAGCCGGATCAAATGTAGCAAAACCTGCCGTTCTCATTGCTACGGAATAGAAAAATCCATGTGCAATCTTTTGTATAACGCTTTCATTTCCAATAGTATTTTCATTATTCCATTCAATAACAAGAGTAGTTACCATACCTAAGATTATTAATGCAAGCGTAAAATATATAACAAGCTTTGACTGTAAAGAAAGTCTTTTCTTACTGCGATAAGTCATGATATCCTGCCACACATAAAATCCAAGTCCGCCTGCGCTTATAAGCATACAGGTAACTATAACAACGAGCGGATTATCGGCGCAGGAAGCAAGCCCCGAGCCCGGTTCTTCAACAAGTCCCATAACATCAAAGCCTGCATTGCAAAATGCGGAAACAGCGGTATATACGGATATATATATACCTTTAAGTACTCCATATTTCGGGATAAATGCTGCGCAAAGCAGCACTGCACCTGTTATCTCACAGAAAAACGTTACCTTTATTACATGTCTCACAAGTTCCTTTACATCATAAAAGCCGGATGTATTCACAGACTCCGAAGCAACCTGCATTGAACGCAGTTCCATCTTCTTCCTTATCATAAATCTGAAAAAAGATGCTATCGTTACAAGTCCCAGACCGCCTATCTGAATCATTATTATAATTACTATCTGTCCGAAAAGACTCCAGTACGAGCCTGTATCATAAATACTGAGTCCCGTCACGCAGGTCGCAGATACTGCCGTAAAAAACGCATCTATCGGCGGAGTGAACTCCCTGCTTACCGATGAAAACGGCATTGTCAGCAAAAATGTTCCCACTGCTATCACCGCAATAAGACTTAACGAAATTACTGTTGACGGACGATACTGTTTATTTTTAATCTTCACTTTCATATGATACTAAACCGATTCACACGGCTCTCCTTTCACTATATGTTCAATAAGGGTCTTGCCCCGTCATTCAACGTGGCAAGACGCAGCGAAGCTGCGATGAAGTTTCAGTTGGGGATTGAACCCCAACTGAAACTGAATATGGAACCCGCCGCCTTAGAGGCGGGGGAACATCTTGCCTAAGTTATAAAGCAACAGGCTGCCAATAAAAAAGGCAGCCCGATATTTATTTTTTCCGTCCTTACAAGTTTTCCAGAGACGCTCTGATAAAATCCGCAAAAAGCTTCTGCGGTTTATTCGGACGTGATTTAAATTCCGGATGGAACTGCACTCCGACAAACCATGGGTGGTCCTTCACCTCAACAATCTCAACAAGACGTTCATCGGGCGACTGTCCCGCAATAACAAGACCTGCCTCCTGAAGCTTTGCTCTGAACGAATTGTTGAATTCCCATCTGTGACGATGGCGCTCATAAATAAGAGTATCATTGTAAACTCTCTCGCTTATCGTATCGGGAGTAAGCTTACATGGATATAATCCCAAACGCATCGTGCCGCCCTTTTCCGTAACCGTCTTCTGATCCTCCATTATATCAATAACAGGATACGGCGTTGCTCCAAACTCGGTGGAATTTGCGTCCTTTAAGCCGAGCACATTTCTTGCATATTCAATCACCGCCATCTGCATACCAAGACATATTCCGAAAAGCGGCACTTTGTTTTCTCTTGCATATCTTATTGACTCGATCATTCCCTCAATGCCTCTGTCGCCAAATCCGCCCGGCACGATTATTCCATCGCACATACCAAGCATTTCATCAACATTCTTAGGTGTGATCTCCTCTGAATTTATCCACTTTATATCAACATTTGCATCATTTGCAATACCGCCGTGTCTTAAAGCTTCCGCTACGGAAAGATATGCATCATGAAGCACTACATATTTTCCTACAAGACCTATCGTAACGGTTTTTTTCGCATTTTTTGCTCTGTTTACCATTTCCGCCCATTCCGTAAGATCGGGCACGGAATCGGGGATATTCAAATGGTGGCATACAGACTTTGCAAGTCCCTCTTTTTCAAGCCAGAGCGGTACTTCATAAAGCGATGGTGCAGTAAGGTTCTGTATAACATCTTCCGGACGCACATTACAGAAAAGCGCTATCTTCTTTCGCATATCATCCGGAATTTCCTTTTCGCTTCTGCACACTATAACATTAGGCTGTATGCCTACGGAAAGCAGTTCCTTTGTGGAATGCTGTGTCGGCTTGGACTTCAGTTCCTCCGAACCTGCGATATACGGAACAAGCGTGACGTGGATATACATTGCATTTTCACGTCCTACTTCCGTAACCACCTGTCTTATTGCTTCAAGAAACGGAGTAGACTCAATATCACCGACAGTACCGCCTATTTCGGTAATAACTATATCGGTATCGCTCTCTTTGCCCACACGGTAAATGCGTTCTTTTATTTCGTTTGTAATATGAGGGATGACCTGCACCGTACCGCCGAGGTAATCGCCTCTTCGCTCCTTATTAAGCACCGTCCAATAGATCTTACCGGTAGTAACATTTGAATTAACGGACAAATTCTCATCTATAAAGCGCTCATAATGCCCGAGGTCAAGGTCTGTTTCCGCACCGTCATCCGTAACAAACACCTCACCGTGCTGATAGGGTGACATCGTACCGGGGTCGAGGTTGATATATGGATCAAATTTCTGAATAGTGACACGGTAGCCTCTCATTTTAAGAAGTCTTCCGAGTGAAGCTGCGGTAATGCCTTTACCCAGACCGGATACTACGCCGCCTGTAACAAACACATATTTAATTGGCATAACTCAATTAATGCTCCCGAAGAAGCACTTCCTCCTTTTTTTATATTTATAATCCATGCCTTTCTGAGGCAATCTGCAATATTAAGTATTATTATACCTTTTTTCACAAAAAAAAGCAAGTATATTTTTGCAATT
Organism: uncultured Ruminococcus sp.; assembly: GCA_949299215.1. GTDB lineage: Bacteria > Bacillota > Clostridia > Oscillospirales > Ruminococcaceae > UMGS363. The sequence continues at coordinate 17,933 of CASFZT010000002.1, read as the reverse complement.
CAACATATTGACTAAATACCTGCCCCCTAACTATAACTTTTTATGCCGTTGCTTCCGCAATTCAACAATGGCTGCGTATTTGTCAACAGCCTGTACATATGATTTCAGGATTTTTTTGTAATTGACATACACATATTTTGACTGTATAATAATAAGGTAAGATTCAATAAGGGACTTGCCCCGTCATTCAACGCGGCAAGCAGCAGCGAAGCTGCGATGAAGTTTCAGTTGGGGATTGAATCCAACTGAAACTGAATATGGAAACCGCCGCCTTAGAGGCGTGGGACATCTTGCTTAAGTTATAATTCGGGGAGAAGAACGCTCCCTGTTTCTCACAAGGAGCTGATTTTTAAATATGGCAAACAAAAAACACAGAAAAAAACCTCTTTCGCCCGAACAGCTGCGCCGCAGAAATGCCGCACGTGCAAGGCTTGCTTCATATCTCGGTGCATTCACGCTTTGCATTTCTCTTATCATTGTGGTTTCCATCGGCGGCAAGACGGACGAGCCGCTCCAAATAATAGCCGACGACTATGACTGTCTTGCCTCTGCCGAGGACGATCTTACCGTCATAGAAAAGGATGATACCGCAGTAGCAGTCGTAGATGCAAAACCCGAACAGGAGATCAAAATCGATCCGGCAATTATCGAAATATCACATATAAATCCTAAATTAAAGGATACATACCCTATTGACATGATAATACGCTCGGAATATGCAATTGTATATGATGTTGAAGCAGACGAGGTATTATACGCAAAAAATGCGGAAGAAAAATGCTTCCCTGCCAGCACCACAAAAATACTCTCCTCAGCCGTTATACTTAACAACGTTGAAGAGGACTTCGTATTCACCGTCGGCGATGAACTGGACATGGTAAATCCCGGCTCAAGCCTTGCTATGTTGAGCAAAGGTCAGCAGCTTGATACGGGTATGATAGTTGACGGTCTTATGCTTCCCTCGGGAAATGACGCTGCTTACTGTGCTGCTGCAAATGTAGGACGCGTTCTCGGAAACAGCGAAACGCTTTCTCCCGAAACAGCCGTACAGAATTTCGTTGATGAAATGAACCGCACGGCAAAGCTTCTCGGCTGCGAAAACACTCATTTTGCAAATCCCGACGGTTTCCATGACGACAATCATTACACCACCGTCAAGGATATGATAAAGATAACTCTTTATGCGGAGAAATTTGACAGACTTATGCAGGCTGTGTCCACACCTTATGAAGATGTTACTCTTCTCACGGGCGAGGTATGCTCATGGGAAAACAACAACAAGCTTATCCATGAATACAGCGACTGCTACTATATGTATGCTACCGGCATGAAAACGGGCATGACCGATGAGGCAGGCTACTGTGTCGTTGCAACGGCAGAACGTTTCGATCATCAGCTTATCTGCATAGTATTCGGTGCAGAAGCTTCTGACATACGCTGGAACGATACTATTGCTTTGCTTGACGCAGGCTTTGTGCAGGTAAGAAAAAATCTTGATCAATAATCGGAGGCATTTATGGTTAACATAGGAAACTGCTGGGATGATGTCTTAAAGGGTGAATTTGAAAAGGAATACTATCTTTCGCTCCGTGAGTTTCTCAAATATGAATACTCGCATTATCCCATATATCCAAATATGTATGACATTTTCAACTCTCTCAAATACACACCGTATGACAAAGTTAAGGCTGTCATTCTCGGACAGGACCCTTACCACCAGCCGGGGCAGGCTCACGGGCTTTGCTTTTCCGTAAAAAAAGGAACTCCTCTTCCTCCGTCGCTGCAAAACATCTACAAAGAACTGCAAAGCGACCTCGGAATACCGCCCGCTTCTCACGGAGAGCTTATCTCCTGGGCGCAAAACGGTGTACTCTTAATGAACACTGTTCTTACGGTGCGTGAAGGTCAGCCGAACTCTCACAAAAATCACGGCTGGGAAATTTTTACCGATCATGTTATTGAACTGCTTAACAAGCGTGAAGCGCCTATGGTATTTATTCTGTGGGGTGCAAACGCACGTTCAAAAGTCAAGCTTATTACAAATCCAAATCATCTTATTCTGCAATCTGCACACCCAAGTCCGCTTTCCGCATACAACGGATTTTTCGGCAACAGACATTTCTCAAAAACAAATGAATTTCTGGTTTCTCACGGCATAGAGCCTGTGGACTGGAAAATCCCCGAATAATATTTACTTTGAAAGGATATTTATTTTATGCACAAATGTATTTACGAACGTACTCCGCACTATTATGAAACGGACAAGATGGGTATTGTCCACCACTCAAACTATATACGCTGGTTTGAGGAAACAAGAATACACTATCTTGAACAAATGGGCTATCCGTATGAAAAGATGGAGGAAGAAGGGATAATGATACCTGTGCTTTCTGCGGCTTGTGAATATAAAAAAGCTGTACGCTTCGGAGAAACGGTTTGTATCGTTCTTAAAGTAGAGGAGTTCAACGGCTTTAAAATGCGTATATCATACAAAATTTTCGGCAAGGAAACAGGCGAACTCAAGGCTGCGGGCGAAACACGCCATTTCTTTACAACGCTTGACATGAAGCCTGTACGCACCAAAACCTCTCACCCTGAAATTTACGCTGTTTTCGCAGATCACATCGGTGAGGATTTCTGGGAGGAAGTATGAACAAAATAACCGTTAAGCCCAATTCGGAGCACATAAGGACTATCGGACGAACCGTTTACAGAAACGATATTTTATATCTCGGATTTTCCTGCACGGCTGCCGAATTCAATTTTACGGGTAAAAGCATATCCGCAGAAATAACAACGGACTGGGTACTTAACGAGCCGTGGCAGGCTATGTTTCAGGCTTATGCCGCTGTTTTTGTAAATGATGTGCTGATAAAAAGATTTCCCATTGAAAGCGGCACAAACAGCTATGAGATATTTTCCGCAGATAAAGAAACGTCCGTAAAAATTTGTATCATGAAGATGTCGGAAAACGCATTCGACAAAATGGGGATAGTTTCATTATCCTCAAACGGCAATATCACACCGACCGTTTCTAAAAAATCACGCCGCATTGAGTTTATCGGCGACTCCATAACCTGCGGTTTCGGGATAGAAGGAGTTTTCGGAAAGGATGCTTTTTCCACAAAGCAGGAAAATCCTTACGAAAACTATGCCGCTTTGACCGCACGTCATTTCAATGCGGAGTTTCATCTTGTAAGCTGGACGTCTATCGGTGTCATATCAAACTCCGTCCCCGAAGATTCTGATGAACCGGAAACAAGCTGGCTTATGCCTGAACTCTATGACTACACCGACAGAGGAACGGAAAGCTTTCTCGGTATTCCTGATGATAAAAAGGAAATATGGGACAACTCACGATTCTCTCCGCAGCTTATCGTTGTAAATCTCGGCACAAACGATAATCTCTACACAAGAGGTATCCCCGAACGTGAAAAAGCTTTCCTTATCGGATACAAAAAATTTATCGGAAAGATACGCAGCAAAAATCCGCAGTCTGTTATAATATGCGCTCTCGGCGCTATGGGGCAGGAACTTTGTCCACAGATCGAGACTGCCGTTTCGGAACTTCATGATGAAAATATACACTCCATACGATTTGATGTTCAGCGTGAAGAAGACGGTATCGGTGCGGAAAACCACCCCTCTCTTGCGACACATAAGAAAATGTCTCAAAAGCTTATATCCGAAATAAACCGAATTATGAAGTGGTAAATTATTTTTAAAGGAGGCTTATTATGCCTGTAAACATTGCAATTGACGGTCCTGCAGGTGCGGGAAAAAGCACGATAGCAAAGGCTGCTGCAAAAGCACTCGGCTACATTTACGTTGACACGGGCGCATTATACCGTGCGGCTGCTCTTACCATGATAGAAAACGGTATCTCTCCGTCTGACCGTGTTTCCGTTGCAGTTAAGCTTTCCGCACTTCCCGACGGTTTCTTTGCTCTTAAATATATAGACGGTGTTCAGCACGTTTTTGCAGGCGGCAAAGATGTATCGGACAAGATACGCACACCCGAAGTCTCTATGGGGGCTTCCGCTGTTTCGGCACACCCCGAAATGCGTAAGTTTCTTTTTGATCTTCAAAAAAAGATAGCTGCCGAAAACAACATTATCATGGACGGACGTGATATCGGCACGGTCGTTCTTCCCGATGCGGACGTGAAAATTTATCTTACGGCGTCTGCCGAGGAAAGGGCAAAACGCCGTCTTAAGGAGCTTGCTGAAAAACCGGACTGTCCTTCGTATGAAGAAGTTCTTGCAGACATAAAACAACGTGACTATAACGATATGCACCGTGACATTGCTCCTCTCAAGCAGGCAGAGGACGCTGTTGTTGCAGATACCTCAAATGTCAATCTTGACGGTGCTATCAAGCTTGTAATGGATATTATTTCTGATAAGCTTGCACATAAATAATATTTTTAATTTGTAATAATTCACAAAATTTTACTTAAATGAAAAAATATTCCTTTACAAATTGTATTCTAATTGACAGCGATATAAAGTCGCATAAAATACAAGGAGTTGATATATATGACAAAATATACACTAAGTAAAATTGCTTCAATAGCATTATCTGCGATCATGATATCGGGACTTGCCGCTATCCCCGTATCTGCGGCAAAAAATCCCGGAGTTGCAGCAAGCAGCGTATCTGCACAGGACGAAATGAAAGCGGCGCTTACAAAGGTAAAGCAGCGTGTAACTATACCAAGTGAGCTTTCAGAATTTACCTACACGGAGGATAAAAGCCATATCTTCAAAAGCTACTCATTCAAATGGTCTACTCCGGACGATGCAAAAGAATACAAATACATGACTATCGCCATCAGCAACAATGTTATTTACAGCTACAACACAAACTACCTTGACAAGGATTTTTACACGGACACTCCGACATTTGCAAAGCTTTCCGAGGATGAGCTTCTTGCAAAGGCAAAAGAGCATTTCAAAAAATTCAACCCCGATCTTATTTCTGAGGCGGAATTTGAAATTGACTCGATCGGTCTGAAAAACAAATATGCAAAAATAAAAATAAACAGAGTTGTAAACGGCGTTACGGATATTTACGACACCGGTACAATATCTCTTGATAAAGACACGGGAGAACTTATAAATTTTTCATTCTCATGGCTTGAGGACGCAGAATTTGCTTCTCCGAAGGACGCTATATCCGAAGAAGAAGCAAACAAGGCTTTCAAGGATTTAAGCAACATCACTCCCGTATATGTCATCTCATATGATGAAAACGAAGAACCTGTTGCAAAGCTTGTATACCGTTCGGATTTTTCCGAGTTTATTAATGCTTATGACGGCACTGTATCTACATTCAATGATGACGCTTCAAAGAACGCAGCTTACTACACTCTTCCTTTCGGTAAATATTTATATTTTGATTATGTAATTGAAGAAGAAGCTGTAACTGAAGCTACTGAAAATTCTGCCGAGGGCGGTGTTACCTTCACCCCGGAGGAGCTTAAGGAAATTGAAGCAAGCAAAGAAATACTCTCCGCAGACGATGTCTTAAAGCTCCTGCAGAACGACAAATACATAAAGCTTTCTTCAAGCTACACGCTGTCCTCATCTAACGTATACAAAAATACGAAAACAGACGAATACTTTGCAAACTATCGCTATACAACAAAGAAAAACAATGTGCAGGGTATTTACGATACCCTCCGTGTAAACATCAATGCAAAAACTGGTGAGATCATAAGCTTTGACTCAAACATCGGAAAAACACTCGATAACACCAAGAAATATCCGTTAAGTGAAAACATCAAGATCGCAGAGGCTGCCGCAGAGCACTACTGCAAGGATATAGCAAGCGGATACAAGCTCTCCGAGCAAAGCAAGGAAGAACCGGATTTCTGGGTAGACAACGACGGCAAAAAGCACTATCCCACAAGCAAGATATTCTACTTCAACCGATATGTAAACAATGTGATCGTTGAGGATGACTACATAAGCATAACCATTGACAGCACAGGCAAGGTAATTTCATTCTCGTTCAATCACTCCGATGTAAAGAGTTTCCCTGCAGTTACAAAGTATGACAAGGACAACGCCTTTGAGTCATTCTTCAAGGACAATAAGCTTGAACTGCAATACTGCACATATGTAACAAAATCAGGCTCTATCAGCACATATCTTGTATACAAGACAAAGTGCTTCTATACGGACAGCAAATATAATCTTGTAGATTATTACGGCAATGAACTTAACGAAGAATTTACGGGGTACACCGACATCAAGGGAATACCTCAGGAAAAAGCTGTAAAAATACTTGAAATGCACGGCGTTTATCTCACCGAAGGCTCAAACAAGCTTTCTCCCAAAACAAAAATCACAGAAAATGAATTTACAAGCCTTTTATCGCAGATATTCAATTCATACATACCATACTATGCTGTAACCAACGAATTGGCTGACGAAGAAGATACCGGAAACAAGGTGCTTACAAATATGTCCGCTGCAAAACTGTTTGTAAATCAGTTGGGCGGCTCGCAATTCGCAGAGCTTAAGGGAATTTACAAATCGGTATTCACCGATCTCCCCGCAACTGACGAAAATGTCGGATATGCGGCTATTGCAAAGGCAAGCGGTCTGTTTACGGGCAGCAAGCTTGAACCGAACAAGGAGCTTACAAGAGCTGAGGCTATGCAGATGCTGTACAACTACATCAGCACTAACAGCTAAATAAGTAACTCCACCGTATCTCAACAGGTACGGTGGATTTTTTATGTCAATTTATGTTTATATATTTAAGGTTGGCTTTAATGATGTACATACTTTCTTAGCAGCCTGACTTTAAGCAATTAAGAATGTATGCAATAAGTTCTGAACAGAAATTGTTTGAACACATGATCTTTATCCTCCTTTCTTTTAAGATAGGGACGTCTCCGTTCCGCACAAATATTACATATTGGTTACGGAACACTTATATTATAACAAATCGGTTACAAAAATTCAAGCTGTAAGTTATGTAAGTATTTATGTAAAAAAATTCCCCAAAGCCATACCACAAGCCTTGGGGAAATAAAACTCAATTATGCAGTTAAAATTATTCTTCAGATGTATCGTCCGTATCAATTACAACAACTTCTTCGGGAACTGCTGCGTTCTCTTCAACCATCGGCTCTTCAACGATTGGCTCGGGCTTTTCAAGCACAGCGCCGCATTTGCCGCAATACACGTCATCAATCGGACACTCCGCTCCACACTTGACGCATTTTACCATACCTTTAAGCATAAGTATCTGTGCCTTCATTTCAACTATTGAGTCAATAGATGCAGCGATCGCATTAACTTCTTCTGCAACCTCGGCATCGGGATTTGTCCTGTAATTCTCATAGTAATACTTTCCGATGGCAATATAATTTTCGGTAATAGCTCTTTCGGAAGAGGAAATTCTTGAATTAAGCTTTGTTACCTCTCCAACCTGCTTTGTCTTTTCGGACACTGCCTTTCCTGTATCCGTAAAAACCTTACTGATTTTTTCTACAACATCATTCATAGTTAGTTCCTCCTATCATAAATTGTAATTACACGGTCTGCCATAGTGTACAGACCACGGGTGAATGCTTTATCTTGCTTGACATTTAATATTATACATTATATAATATTGTTTGTCAATACCCTTTTATGATTTTTTTAATAATTTTTTCTTTCACTGCATCCTCTTGCTTGCCGATATGGAAAATACCCGAACATTCCCTGGCTATTTCCTCTATATCGCAATCGGAAGATGTATACAGCGTTGCCGCCTTTTCACCCTTTTCTATCCTGTCGCCAACCGTTTTTTCAAAAATTATACCTGCAGTAAAATCTATATCAGATTCCTTGGTCTGACGGCCTGCACCCAATTTCAGCGAAACCATTCCTGCTTTCTCACAGGAAATACCGCATATATATCCGCTTTCCGGCAGATACACGTCCATTGACCTTTTCGGCTGTGCAAAAAGGCTGTAATCATCAATAATACCAATATCTCCACCCTGAAGCTCTATCATCTTTCCGAAACGTTCAAGCGCTTTTCCGGAAACAAGTGCGTTCTCCGCCATTTTCACACACTCGTCATGTGTACCCTTATCCGCAAGAAAGAGCATCTCCGCAGCAAGCGCAATACTCAACTCCTTTAGATCATCAGGACCTTTGCCTTTCAGCGTTTCTATCGCCTCAATGACTTCCAGCGAATTTCCGACTGCCATGCCAAGCGGTTTATCCATATCGGTAATAAGAGCCGAACATTTTCTGCCTGCAAGCTTTCCTACCCTTACCATTGCTTCTGCAAGTTTTTCCGCTTCCTCTTCCGTTTTCATAAAAGCTCCGCTTCCGACCTTAACATCAAGCACTATACCATCTGCTCCCGTTGCAAGCTTCTTGCTCATTATCGAAGAGCATATAAGTGGAATACTATCCACGGTAGCGGTGGCATTTCTCAGTGCATATATTTTCTTGTCCGCAGGCACAAGCGTACCGGTCTGTCCCGCAACGGCGAAGCCTGCCTGTTTTACAACGGAAATAAAGCTGTCATACTCAAGCTCGGTATTGAAGCCCGGTATCGACTCAAGCTTATCTATCGTGCCGCCCGTATGTCCCAGACCTCTTCCCGACATCTTAGGCACATAAACGCCACACGACGCAACTATCGGTGCTACAACAAGAGTGGTCTTATCACCCACGCCGCCCGTACTGTGCTTATCCGCACAAAATTTATCCAGTCCAAGCTCAAACATATCTCCCGAACGTGCCATAGCCATTGTAAGGTCGGCAGTTTCCCTGTCGGTCAATGAAAAAAAGCATACCGCCATAAGCCACGCAGATATCTGATAATCAGGAATGCTGCCGGACACATATCCGGCAACTACCCAATTGATCTCCTCCGTCGTAAGCTCGACGTTATGCTTTTTCTTTTCTATAATTTCATACATTGTCATAGTACATCAATTCCCGTATAGTAATACTTTAATATCTGATCATAAGTATAGCCCATTTTTGCAAGAATATTAGCACCGTTCTGACTCATTCCAACGCCATGACCCCAGCCATATGTCGTAAATATAAAATAACCGTCGGCATATGTAACATCAAAGCTTGCGCTCTTAAGCTGATAATTCAGTACATTTTCTCTGAGTTTTCTTCCCGTAATTGTTTTCTGATTATCTATTGTGACCTGTGAAACATAATTTCCGTCTATATAAGCGGATATCTTTATCCACTCATTCGGATCATCGGAAAGTGTGATACCGAGATTATTTTCAAGCGCCGTTCTTATTGCACTTTCGGAAAATCTTGTAACAAGTCCGTAATTCGGATCGCTTTCCGCATCAAACGGACAAGCCACGCTTACAAGATATGGTACATCTCCGCCCCAGACATTCCTTGAGGACGCAGTATATCCCGATGAAGAAGCCATATAAACAGTCTGTGCTACACTTCCGTTATAATAACAGCACTTGCCCCATACCGCAGAAACCATCTCCTTTATTCTCTGAGGAGGATTTTCTTTTACCAGTACGCTTGGTGTAACACCATTAAGATTATTGTATTTTACATATGAATAAGCAGCAACAGCCTGTGCCTTAATAGCCTCATCGCTGAAATAACTTGATATTTCATTATTTACGATCTTGCACACCAGCTCATATGCATCCTCGGTATGTACAGCACCGCCGTACCTTGCGGTAAGCATTTCTGAACCTGCCGGCACATCTATAACGGGAGTTGTAACGGTAGTTGTTGTTTCGCTCGGATAATAAACGGTAGACGACGGCAAATCGACCGTAAACTCAACAGTCGGTATAGTTGTTATAGTTGTTACCGTTGTTTCGGGAGGTATGGTCGTTACAACCGTACTTTCCTGATAAATGCTTGTATACGCATTAATCTGCACCGATTCGGGAGTTGTTATAAAGGTTTCTTCCTTAACGAGCACGTTATTTTCATCAGCCTCGGTAGCATAAACGCCGTGTGAATACGCAACATTTTCATCATCGCTGAAACTGTCATCGTCTTCCATTTCATAATCTTCCTCGGCAGCAGCTTCTTCCTCGGCAAATTCATCAACTTCGTCTTCCGCCGCAGTTTCAGCCGCAACGGTTTTTTCTTCGGTATCGGCAGCTTCGGTTTCGGGAACCTGTGTAATTGCCGATACTCCGCTTTCTTCCGAAGATGTGCCTTCGTCTTCCGCAGACGCAGCTTCGACATTCACTTCATCGGCAGTTTCCGCAGCTTTATTTTCTTTATCCTCTGCCGGTGTGTTATTTATCTTTTCGGCATCCTGCTTTTCTTGAACAGGCTTTACCTCCTGCGGTTTTTCTTCCTCGGTAACATTTACGGAGGTAGCTTCACCAACCATCTCTCCCGACTTTGCATCTGTTTCCGTTGAATAGTAATAATCCATGGAAATAGCATGCTCATCAACATCCTCAACCATACAGAATGCAAAGGTATAGAACGTTCCGACCATAAGCAAAGCCGTGATACCGCTCAATATAGATCGCAATTTCATAAGCAAGTCCTTTCTGTTGTCCTCTTCTCTTCTCTTTTCTATTATTCCTGATATGAGCCTCCGTTATATTTATAATATATTGCAGGCCACTTAGGATTTGGATTTACCGTAAATTTTGTTATGTCTATATCATCGGTCGTCTCGCCGCTTCTGAGCTTTCTCGCCACAATAACGTGACGTGCAGGCTCCCATTCATATGTACAGGTCGAAAGGGTAAGAAATTTATCGTCCTCATTAACATCTACGCCTGTAATAAAATGGCTTCTTTCGGTGATCTCCTTGATGAAATTTTCATAGGTGTATGTTCCTTCCGACTGGAAGTTTATATAGTTGTTATAATCAAACACATTGCCGTTATCATGCTCCGGCTCCGTATTGATAACAAAAGAAGATATGATCACATAAGTACCGCTTGAATAATGGTTATCAAAATAGATATACGGATTTTTCAGCCAATACTTATAATCCCACTTATAATAATCCATATTTCCGAACATTGTGCCATCACGCTGGTTATGTCCGTACAGGATTATATTATCGCTTACCTTATCGCTGTAATCATTGACAACATTTCTGTAATCGGCAAATACCGTACCGCACGAACGTGTCTGGTCATAAAAATTGTGATTCAGATAATATTCATTGTTATCCGTCTTTACAACAGCCTCGCTCATAACATTGGGGATATATACATATCCTGCATAATCCTTATTAATAGCAAGCATTTCCTCTGCCGCAGATGTTTTTACAAGCGGAGGTCTTTCCACTTCGGGAACGGATTCGTCCACCAAGGTCTGGTCTTCGGTAACGGCAGCTTCATTCTTCTGCTGTGCCTGATTATATATGACCTTTATATTTTCATTATTTTTCTTTGCTTCAAACTGATGATAAAAGTACACTCCCAGAATAACAATACAGACAATAAGAACAGCCAGTGAGATAAGCGAAAAAACCTTGCTTGCTATCTCTTTTTTACTGTCGCCCTTTCTTGGGATAAACGCTTCGGAAAAGCTTTTTTTCTTTTTCTTCTTGACTTTCTGTGGCTTCTTTATCTCGTCGGTCATTGACATCAACAAAAACTTCCTTTTCTTATAAGTTTATCTGCAAGAATACCTTCTGTCGGATAAATTACCTATCTGCTCCGGCAGTTTCGGTTGTTTCCTCGTCAGTTATCTCACTTACAGGCACCGATGTCACAACAGCGCCGTTTTCATCGGTAACGGTAACTCCGTTTTCATCAGTAACGGGATATCCGCTTATTTCCGTAAGCGTTTCTCCATTTTCGTCCGTCACGACATTTCCGCTTTCATCGGTAACGGGATATCCGCTTATTTCCGTAAGCGTTTCTCCGTTTTCGTCCGTCACGGCATTTCCGCTTTCATCCGTTACGAAAATATATACTATCTCCGTTTCCTCCGGCATTTGCTCGGTAGTTGTGGGAGATGTAGGTTTTCTTGTACGCCAGGTTTTCCTCGTCCTTTCGGTGAGCCAATCTATTGTTGTTCTCTCCGGTATAGTCGTTTCCTCGGTTTCGCTTGTTTCTTCCGATTCTGTTGTTTCTTCGGTTTCCTCGGTTTCTTCGGTTTCATCCGTCTCCTCGGTCGTTGTTTCCGCAGACATTATAGCCTCCCAGTCAACGCCCTTTGCATACGGATTAAAATATGTTTCGGAAAAATCATAATCGGTAACCTTTTCTCCGTCTCTCAGCTTTCTTGCAAACACAACAAATCTCGAATTTGAAAATTCATCGCTGCAAGTAGAAAGGCAAAGCAGCTGATCTCCATACTGAACATCAACAGGCGACACTATATAATTTCTTTCCTGCACCTGTTGAATATACCAATTAAAGGTATTTTCATCATTCATGGTTTCTATATAGTCATGATAACGAAAAACCTCGCCGTTGCTGTCCTGTTCGGGAAGCGCATTGGTTACGAAATATCCGTATATAAGATATGTACCCACGCCATATTCCGTATTAAAGGTAACGGCAGGATTTCTTGCATAAAAGCCCAGATCCTGCTTATAGTAATCAAGGTTTCCGAACATCGTGCCGTCCTCCTGATTGTGTCCGTACAAAACGATATTCGGGGACATATAGTCCTCCTCAACTATACAGCGGTAATCCATAAAGATAGCGCCTGCTTTATTGCTGCCTTTATAATAGGTATGGGTAAGGTAATAATCATTATCCTCACCCTGTACTACCGGCTGATAAAGGTCACAGCCCTCTATCTCAACAAAACCTCTTACATCTTCGTTTATTTCTTTATAATACTCTATAACATCAAAGTTATGTTCGATAATTTCTTCTTCGGTAGGCGCTATGGTAACAACATTTCCATCATTGTCAATTGACGTTGCCACGGTCGTTGTGACCTGCTCCTTTATTTTTTCACTGTCTGCAACGCTCTGCTGTGACTGCACAAGTGTACTTACAAGCATAACTCCCGCACCCACAAAAACGCATGAAGCAACTAAAAATATAACCTTTCTGATGATCTCCGGCACGCTGTCTCCTTTTACGGGAAACAGCCCCGACCAAAAGCTTTTCTTTGGCTGTGACTTATCATTATCCTCGGCTTTGGGAGCAGTTTCGGTTTCGGAGATATGTTCCTCTTCGGAAACTTCTTTTGTTTCGGGCATATCTTCAGGTTTGGAGATATCTTCGTCCGTCAGCGCAGTTTCGGAAGTAACATCCGTTTCCGGCATATCGTCAAATATCTCGGATACTTCTTCGTCAAAGCTGCCGCTTTCCTCGGGAAGAGCCTCCTCCTCTTCAAGCTCCTCTGCTAATAAGCTCTCATCTGCCGCTTCGGCAATTTCTTCCGCCGTCGGCGCCCATTCCGACTCATCATCGGGTATAAAATCGTCATCGCCGAGTTCGTCTGTTTCTTCAATATCCTCCGATATATTTACATCGGCAATATCCGTATCCTCATTATCGGAGATATCTTTGCTTTCATACTCTTTAAGAATTTCATCGACAGTATATTCTCTGCCGCCATTTTCTTTTTCAGACATTCCAAATTCCTCTGTTACTGATTATAAATAAAGTTGTAATCCGGCTCAATAGCGTCCTCGTTGAGAACAGCCTTTGAAGTATCGACTTCCGTGCTTTCTCCGTCGCGGACCCTTCTGCCTATTACAACAAGACGTGACGGCTCAAACTCATTTGAGCAGGTGGACAATGTAACGAATTTATCGTCCTCACAAACATCAACGCCCGTATCTATCGCACTTCTTGACATAACATTTTCAATAAAGCTGTCATATGTTCTTTTGCCGGAATTGAAGCTGACATAATTATGATAATCAAAAATAATTCCATTTCTGTTATGTTTCGGTTCGACCTCGGTTATAAAGGTAGCAATTATTTTATATGTATACTCCTCATAAAGATTTGAGAAAGTAAATGTCGGGTGTTCGAGATAAAAATCAAAATTACTTGTATTTGAGTGTTTTATCTTATATTTGTTAAGCGTGCCGAACATTGTTCCGTCAGCCTGATTATGACCGTACAGCACGATATTATCGCTCTGATTTTCGTTATAGTCATTCATTACCGCACGGAAATCGGCAAATACCGTACCTGCCTGTGATTTCTTTCCGTAAAAATCTCTGTCCAGATAATATTCGTTATCCTCTGTCTGAACGATAACATTATCTATTGAAGTACCGTCTATCTTTATCCAGCCTGCCGTATCGGGATTAGCCGAAACAAAGTTTTCCATGCTTGCAAGCGTCACAAGCGGAGGCGGTTCGGCCGTAGTTGCTTCAGTTTCCGTAACGGGAGCTGTAGTCATCTGCGTAATCACCCTTGTGGTATGCTCCGCAGCAAGCTCTTCATTAAGCTTACGGGTCTTGTAAGATGATATGAAATAAGCTGCAATTATAATGACCGCAACAGCCAAAATCCCAAGTGCAGCAAAAAACACTACCCTTCCTGATTTGCCCTTGCTTTCTTTTTCTTTATATCCTGACATACTAAAACCTCTGATTTTTAATTTTATCCATAAATGACAGACCAGTCCGGTTCCTTTGCATTTTCGTTCACATAAGCCTGTGAAACGTCAACATAAGCCTCCTCGCCGTTACGGACCTTCCTTGCAAAAACAACAAATCTTGACGGTTCAAACTCGTTTGAACAGGTAGAAAGCGTCAAAAATTCATCTCCATATTCCACATCGACCGACGGGTTGATTATCTGTGTTCTTGCCATTATATTATCAATAAATTCGTTATATCTATCCTTGCTGTCAAGTTCAATATAATTATGATAATCAAATATCACACCGTCCGCAGTCTGATACTTCTCGACGGGCGTTACAAAATATCCGAATATCTTATATGTGCTTGTTCCGTAATTGGAGCTGAACTCTATAACGGGGTGCTCCTTATAATATTCAAGGTCGTGCTTATAGTACGCCAGATCACCGAACATTGTCTTATCCTTCTGATTATGACCATACAGAATAAGATTGTCCGACCGCTCCTTTGCAGTCAGTACACATCTTTTATCAAGAAAAACAGTGCCTGCCTTATTTTTGCTGCCGTCAAAAGCAGTTTCAAGGTAATAGCTGTTTCCGTCCTCTCCGGTACGCTGCACAACGGGGATATCCACATTTGTATCGTCGATATGCACCCAGCCGACCGTGTCGGGATTTATCTCCAGCAGTTTTTTTGCCGCACCCGTCAGCTCACCGTGATTTTCACCGCCTGAAAGCTCATAATAGATATCTTTAAGCGAACCGTTAAGAAGCTTTGTGCTTATAGAAAGCCGTGCCTCATTTGCAAGTATGGCTATACATACGATAAGCACCAGCAACGCAAACTGTGTGAACAGCTTGCTGCATATTTCCTTAACGCTGTCGCCCTTTTGTATCAGCAGCCAATGACCTCTCTGCCGTTTTTTCTTTTGCTTTGCGGCTTTTTTGTAGGCTTTTTTAGCCGAATATGAAAGTGCCATATTATCAGATCCTAACATTGGAGCAACGCCTTACCGGATCAGCACCGCTATCGCTGTTTACGATACAGCTTACGGTAAAACATCACGTCCTTAAAATAAACTTCCTTTTCCTTTTGCATGGATTCCGCCCATGCAATCATATTCCCCGACGCCTGCCACCGCACCAATACCATGCCCGATAATATCATATTAAAGATACTGCGAACATATGCAGACAAGCATATTTACGCAAGATCCGTATATCGTATACTTACCGATAATACTACTATACACCTTTTTTATCAAATAGTCAAGGAAATACGGTTATTTTGTAGTATTTGTCAAAATATCGGCATTTAATATAACAAATCTCGCAAAATATCATGCCTGCACAGAAATTCCATATTAAAATTATACTCTCCGTATTGACAAAATAACCTTTTTGTGGTAAAATCCATATATAGGCATACACTATATATTGTGCCTGAAAACGGAGGAAAAATTTTATGCGCTGTCCTTTCTGCGGTTATGAAGACACCAAAGTAATTGACTCCAGACCTGCCGATGGCAAAAAACGCCGCCGCCGTGAATGTACAAAATGCGGCAAGAGATTTACTACATACGAATCGGTTGAAACTCCTCTGCTCTTTGTCCTGAAAAAAGACAACACTATTGAGCTTTTTGACCGCAACAAGCTGATACAGGGTATTTCTACCGCTGTCAAAAAGCGTCCTGTATCCATTGCCGACATAACGGGTATCGTTGACGAGATAGAGGCTTGCTTTGCCAACAGCATGACTTCTCAGGTGACGACGTCCGAAATAGGCAATATCGTGCTTGACAGGCTCAAAAACATTGACGAAGTGGCTTACGTCCGTTTTGCGTCGGTATACAAGGATTTCAGCGATGTTGACAGCTTCATTGACATAATCTCCGAGCTTAAAAACCCCAAGGGATGATTCTCTCAGCCGTGCATTTTGTGCGGCTGATTTTTTATCCCCTGCTTTCAGTACAACTGAAAAGTATATATTTTTCGGTTTTATTAAAAAATTAATATAAAATTTACAAAAAATTATTTGGCGCACCCTCTTTACAAAACGTTTGTTCTGTGATATAATCATCTCGTAGAACATTTGTGCTGGTTTGGAGGCGTTTTTTTTATGACTGTACAGGAAAAACTTGAAATACTTGCCGCTTCCGCAAAATATGACGCTGCCTGCACCTCCAGCGGCGTGGACAAAGTCGGCGGAAACTCAAAGGGTATCGGAAATGCCGCATCGTGCGGAATATGCCACAGCTTTGCTTCGGACGGTCGATGCATCTCCCTGCTTAAAATACTTATGACAAATTACTGCATATACGACTGCAAATATTGCATAAACCGCCGCAGCAATGATGTTCCCCGAGCACGCTTCACCCCCGAGGAAATTGCTGAACTTACCATAAATTTTTATCGAAGAAACTATATAGAAGGATTATTTTTAAGCTCCGGCATCATACAAAACCCCGACTACACCTGCGAACAGCTTATTGAAACGCTGTCTTTGCTGCGCAACAAATACAGCTTTTCCGGATATATTCATGCCAAAGCTATCCCCGGCGCAGACAGCGAGCTTATAAACAGGCTGGGTATGCTTGCGGACAGGATAAGCGTAAATATCGAACTGCCCTCACAGAAAAGTCTTTATCTGCTTGCGCCCGACAAATCTAAAAACTCAATTTTTCTGCCTATGGGAAAAATTTCAAAGCGCATACAGGAAAATCATACCGAGCTTGTACAATACCGCAATGCACCAAAATTTGCGCCTGCGGGACAAAGCACGCAAATGATAATCGGAGCATCTCCCGACAGTGATTTCCAGATACTGCGGCTGTCGGAATCCTTATATCAGACATACGGACTTAAGCGTGTATTCTATTCGGCATATATCCCCGTCGGCGACCAAAAGCTTCTGCCTCCTGCGGGCACAAAGCCGCCGCTTCTGCGTGAGCATCGTATTTATCAGGCGGACTGGCTTCTGCGTTTTTACGGCTTCAAGGCAGATGAGATACTTGACGAAAAAAATTGCAGCTTTGATCCCCTGCTTGACCCGAAATGCAACTGGGCAGTACATCATCCCGAATTATTTCCTGTTGAAATAAACCGTGCGCCTTACGAAATGCTTCTGCGTGTACCCGGCATAGGCGTAAAATCGGCATACAGAATAATCACCGCAAGGCGTCAGACAAAGCTTGACTACCCCGATCTTAAACGGCTCGGAGTTGTTCTTAAAAGAGCCGTTTACTTCATTATATGCAACGGAAAGCGTGCCGATGGTTTTATTTTCACACAAGATGGCATGATGCGCAGTCTTATTTCCGCAAGCATAGTAAAGGAGCTTGAGGAAAACACCGCAGGCGACCAGCTTTCATTCTTTGACAATGACACTCCCTCTCTTGAGGACAGGATAAAATGTCTCACGGGAGA
>CASFZT010000001.1 GCA_949299215.1 uncultured Ruminococcus sp. | reverse complement strand
TTTATCCCACCGTATTTTATGCGGTGGGAATTTTTTAAAAATTCTCGATTACAGTACCTGTAAAACGAGGGAACAGTTTTTCTTTGCAATTGTCAGCTTTGTTCCTCCTGTCCCCTGTGTCCCTCCAAAAAATTAGTAGTGCCCTTGACTTTGAAAACAAGATTATTTCAGCCAAATCCGCTTTTGAAAAATCTCCGTTCAAAGAACGGCGCACACTTCTGCCACAGAGCAAGCTCAATGGTATCTGCGGCGAGCATGACGGCGATCTTACATCTGTTGAATTCTGCCACAAGATCGGTCTTGACTACTTCCTCCGAGTAAGCATCGCCACACTGCTGTTCTCGATACATTTCAAGAATGATGTCTTTCAATTTTGTTTCATTATCAAGAGAAAACAAAAGATGTGATGGGTGATTTTCCGAAAAAATCCCATCAAGTAAAAAAGAGGAAAGCATATTTTCGCTTTTGAGCAGCGTACAGTATCGTTCTTCAAATGTTGAAGTGCGTACAAGTATATTCAGCACAATGCTGTCATCAAATATCTCAATAGAATGTGTGCTGTGCGGTGATATTATGCAAAAAGAGCCTTCGTTGAGAATTTCCGTGTTGCCATAAACAGTGTTCCTACACGAGCCGTTGAGTACATAAATCATCTAGAAAAAGCTGTGGCTGTGCAGAAATTCGGGAGTATAACGATTGTGCTTTGAAAGACAAATATTATGAGCATTTTTGTTTCCGAATATACCGTCACCCATTTCAAAGGGTGGCGAAAAATCGTCCTCTCTTTCGGAGAACATCAGATTGCGACGCACAATTTCTTCCATGCCGATTTCTTCTATAAGCTTTGCTCGTTCAATTGGGTTGTTTTGTGTTTCGTAATATCTTTTATACACAAGCTCGTCTTCATTGTATTCGAGTAGTTTTTTGTGGATTTCAGATTTCATAGGTAGCTCACTCCTTGTTTTCATTATATCACAAAATCATAAAAAATGATAGTCTTTTTTGATAAAATTTACCCTATTCCGCTTGCGCTCAATATGGTATACTAAAATGGGAAATTACAAAAGGAGGTTTATTCCTATGAATATATTAAAGAAACTGACTGCAACAGCGCTTGCTGTTTTGTGCGGAATTTCGGCAATCTCCGTTCCGGCCTTTGCCGCCGATGAGGAGAAAACCGTTCTCTTTTCAGGCGAGGCTTTTATGGAATTTACCGATTGGTCATCGTGGGACAAAGCTGTCGGTCTTGGCAATAACGAATTTTATGTAAATGATTTTTCCGAGCCTTTCACCATGACGGTTGACTACGAAAGCACAGGCTCACCTGTTCTGGTTTTCTTCTCGTGGACAGGCGGTCCGAGTTGGACGCAGATGAATCCGACATATGTTTCAAACGGAACTGCCTATTATAAGTATGACACAATCGTTGAAGCCTACGGTGACGATTTTTCTTTACTCAACGGTATCAATGTTATGCCGGGTGGTGCAGATTTAACGGTTACCGAGGTTGCTTTTTATTACGAGGGTGAGGAGGAAATCAGCGTGAATTATGAAGGTCTTGCAGGCGAAGTGGTGAATGATATCACCGCAGGCTGGAATCTTGGCAACACACTTGACTCCTACGGCGACTGGATTTTAGATTATTCAGAGGGTACTCCGTCGGATTTTGAAACTTCATGGGGAAATCCCATCACAACAAAGGCAATGATTGACGATGTGAAAGCCGCAGGATTTAATGCAGTGCGTGTGCCCGTGACATGGACTCAGCATATCGGCGAAGATTTCACTATTGACGATGCGTGGATGAACAGAGTGCAGGAGGTTGTGGATTATGTCATCGACAACGATATGTACTGTATTCTGAATGTGCATCACGATGTGGGTGGCAGTAGCTGGTTCTGTGCATCTGAGGACAGTATCGCAGAGGATAAGGCAAAGTTTGAGGCTGTCTGGACACAGATTGCAGAGCGTTTCGGCGAGTATGACAACAAGCTGATGTTTGAGGGCTTCAACGAAATGCTTGACGAAAACAACAACTGGAACTATCCAGGAACAGCGGCAACCTCGGCAGTCAATACATGGAACCAAATTTTTGTGGATACTGTTCGTGCAACGGGCGGTAACAATGCCGAGCGTGTGCTGATTGTCAACACCTATGCGGCAGGTACAAACGGCTCATCACTTGATGATTTTGTCGTGCCAACCGATACCGCCGAAAACAGTCTGATTGTCGAGGTGCATTACTATGACCCGATGGCGTATTGCTCCGAGATTTCCACAGACGGCAACACACAGACGGTCTGGACGGAAAACGGCGGTAAATCGGGAATAGACGGAATGCTCTATAACCTGTACAGCCACTTTACAAGCAATGGAATTCCTGTCATCATCGGTGAATTCGGTGCATCGAACAAGGATAACGAAGCCGGCCGTGCAGAGTATGCAGGCTACATTGTAGACAATGCAAAATCTTATGGTATCAAATGCTTCTGGTGGGATTGCGGCGGTAAAATTACGATTGACGAGGAATTTGGCTATTACAAGAGCATGGCGCTGTATGACCGCTACAATACAGAATGGGTGTTCCCCGAAATCGTCAGGGCGATAACGGGTGTTGATGTAACGGCGGTTAAGGGCGATGTCAATGCTGATGGAGAGTTCAATGTTGCCGATGTTGTCGCACTCCAGAAATGGTTGCTTGCAACTCCCAATGTTACCCTCGCCGATTGGTAGGCAGGCGACCTTTGCAAAGATAATATTTTGAATGTCTTTGACCTTGTTATCATGAAAAGACTTTTGCTTGAATAAAACCAAACATATTTATATAGCGCTAATCAGATAATGCAGCCGTATCTTATAGGGTATGGCTGTTTCTCTTTCTCCTCGATAGCCTTGCCGAGATTTTTCAAGGGGTGGTTTTCTCCCAACAAGCGAAATTGCGAAAGTGTGTACGCAAATTCATTGCTTGCTGTTAGCATACCGTAGGGTTTTCAGCGATAAATAGCAGCTCAGATTTGCTGTTATCCCTCGGTGCAGCTTTAAGATTTTTAGCCCGTGTTCACGGTGGATTTCAGCGATAAATCACTGTTGGAATTTGCTGTTCTCTCTCGGTATGATTACAATAAAAATTCTCCCAACAGCTTGGGGGTAAACGCTCTCCGATACTCTCATAGGGTAAAGATATACCTTGAAAATGAAGCCATCAGAGTCCCAAGACCTTGGGCATTATCGGGGTGAATTTGGTACTTTGACCGCAGTAGGTACTGGGGTGTAATTATAAAAATATCCTCTTAGTACCCGTAAAACGAGGGGACAGTCTTTTCGCAGAAATAAAGGCTTTGTCCCTCCTGTCCCCTGTGGTCCCTCCAAAAAATCAGTAGCACCCTTGCCTTTAGAAATGAGATTTTTTCAACCAAATTCATTTTTGAAAGCAATCCCTTCAGAGAACGGCGCACACTTCTGCCACAGAGCAAGCTCAATGGTATCTGCGGCGAGCACGGCGGCGATCCTACATCCGTTGAATTCTGCCACAAGATCGGTCTTAACTATGTATCCTGCTCACCTTTCCGTGTGCCTATCGCAAGACTTGCTGCCGCACAGGCGACTTGCAAGGAAATAATCAAAAATTTTTTAAAAAGCTGACAAGTCAGATAAACCCGTGAAGTATCCTTGCTATTTACGACCATTTATGATATACTTAATTTAAAATCAAAAACAAGGAGGATTTATTATGAAACGGCTCACAGAAATGTATCACCCGATAACATCAACACCGTTTATGTGTTCAAATGAATACCGAGAAATCCTGCCTTGTAAATCTTTGAAACCGTATGTCCGTTGCTTTTGGGAAGCATCTGCTGACAGCAATACAATGCAAAGGCTTGTTATTCCCGATACCTGCATTGATATAATTTTCAGCATAAATAACTTGGAAAACAAGTGTAACGGGTTTGTCTGCGGCATTGACGAGTATGCACATAACAGCAATATTGCTGACGGCAGTTCCATAAAATTCGGTATTCGGTTTTATGCTTGGACGGCAATTCTTTTTTCGGAGAGAAATTTTATCGGCACCAAAAACTCTGCATTCTGTGCAGATGAATTTTACAGCTATATCAGAAAACAGCTTGAGCCTGTTCTTCCTCAGAATGTTACTCTTGATAAAAAAGTAAAATTTGCAGAAAGCATTCTCTTGAAGAATATTAATGAAAGCAGAATGAACAACAATCTGATGAACGCCTTGTATTTTATTATGACCTCACCGAAACGCACAAGCATTGCCGAGTTATGTTCATATACCTCTCTTTCCGAGCGTTCTCTGGAACGATTGTTTAACAGCAATATCGGTATATCTCCGAAATCATTTTCATCGCTTATGCGTTATCAGATGTTGTGGCAGGAAATTATTTATAATCAGAATTTCAATATTCTTGACGCTGTTTTAAAATACGGATATTACGACCAGTCCCATCTTCTGAACGATTTCAAATCTCGTCATCTTTTAACTCCGAGCGAGGCTTTGAGCATAGCAAAAAAATAATTTTTAGTGTCGGGTTTTTACAATACAAATTCATTTTTTTATGTTATGATAATTGCAAAAAAGCAAAGGAGTCATACACTATGAAATACCAATGGATTGACGAATATCTGCTGGGTAAAACAGGCGTAACAAAGGATTTGCAGAAGGACTGGAACTGGATACGCTATCATATCGGCGGAAAAATGTTTGCAGCGGTGTGTCTTGACCGGAACAACGAACCTGTCTACATTACTATGAAGCTTGAGCCTACCGAGGGCGAGTTTTTAAGGCAGCAGTACGAGGACATAATTCCCGGTTATTATATGAACAAGCAGCATTGGAACTCTGTCAAAGCGGAAGGCAATGTTTCTGACGAACTGCTGAAAGAAATGTTTGACAAAGCTTACAGCATTGTTTTATCGGGTTTCAGCAAGAAAAAGCAGAAAGAAATACTTATGCTCAGCTGTTGTGGAACAGATTGCTCTGCGTGTTATTGTTACGGTGAAATGTGCAAAGGCTGTAATGAACACAAAGGAAAGGTTTTTCACGCTCCCGAAGGAAAAGCCTGCCCCATATATGAATGTGCCAAAAACAAAAGCTGCCTTTACAGTTGTAGAGAGTGTGCAAAAATTCCTTGCGAGATATGGTACAAGACCCGTGACCCGAAATTTTCAGATGAAGAATTTCAGAAGGATGTCGAGGAACGAGTGCAAAGGCTTAGGAGAACAATTAAATAAACAGTAGTTTCATAAAAATATGTAATCTTTTGAAAAGCTGACAAATCAGATGAACAGAAACAGCGATTTCCCATTTTGGACAGACTGAGGCTGCGTAGGGTTTACCTACGCAGCCTTTACATAATATTTGCAATTCTTCTGTACTGCTACCCGACATAATACAGAGGTTTATATATAGTATATGCTTACAGATCAATATGAGCGTGTCTTGTGACATGACAACCGATATTTACCGCAACGGGAAGTCCTGCAATATGCGTAGGCGCCTGCTCTATTGCGGAGCTGAGCACAGTCACCGTTCCGCCGAAGCCCTGCGGTCCTATACCGAGCTTGTTTGCTTTTTCGAGAATACTTTTTTCCATAGCGGCATATTTCTCATTGGGGTTTTTTACCGCAACATCTCTGCAAAGCGCTTTTTTTGCAAGATATGCGCAGTATTCAAAATCTCCGCCTATACCTATTCCTATTACCATTGGCGGACATGGATTGCTGCCTGCGGAAGATATTACTTCCACAACAAAATTTTCTATATCCTCAACCGTTGCAGACGGCGTGAACATTTTCATTGCAGACATATTCTCGCTTCCGAAGCCTTTGGGACATACGGATATCGAAACGCCCTCTCCGTTAACTATTTTTGTATGTATAACGGCAGGAGTATTATCTCCCGTATTAACTCTTTCCAACGGGTCGGATACTATCGAGCATCTTAAATATCCTTCAGTATAGCCTCTTGAAACGCCCTTGTTTATTGCCTCATAAAGCGAGCCGCCGACAAAATGCACGTCCTGACCTATATCAAGAAATATAACAGCCATTCCTGTATCCTGACAAACGGGGATATTTTCGCTTTCCGCAGCATCTATATTCCGCTCCAGGTCATGTATGACTTCCTTGCCGACAGGTGATCTTTCCTTGTCATATGCACATTTTATACATTTAACAAGGCTTTGCGGCAGGTGCAGATTTGCTTTTATACAAAGGTCGCGCACCGTACTTTCGATTTCAGACACGTTTATTTCTCTCATTTAAAATGAATCCTTTCGTTTTTATGTACCGTTACGTTTACGGCGTATTTTGGAAACGACCGCCCATATTCCCCAGTCGAAAAGCGAAGCTGCAAGCAAAACGCACGACATTATCATCAGCAAAACATAACCCAAAGTATTCCAGCCCCCGGAATATATCATTAACAAACCGAATATCTGCGTACTTATTGCCGTAACAAGCATCGGGATAAGCCGTACAATGAGCTTTTTTACCTTAAAACACAGCAAAAGCTGTATCGGCAGGACGATAATAAACGCTGCGGCAAGGAAAGCAACAGCAAGGTTTATGTTTCCTATCCATATATCAAACATAACGAATCACTTCCTGTATACAACTTTGCCATTTATAATAGTAACAAGCGGTTCGGACATTATATCAAGAGGATCGCCGCTCCATATTACCATATCTGCGTCAAGACCGGGGGATATTGCGCCGACTTTATCCGCAATACCTATTATTTCTGCGGCGTTTACCGTAAGCGCGCGGACAGCCTCTTCCTTTGGAAGTCCTGATTTTACGCAGAAAGCTGCGCTTGCCGCAAGATACTGTACGGGAAGCTCGGGGTGGTCGGTGCATATTGCCGTTTTAACGCCGTTTTCATACAGTACGGCGGTATTTTTCACGGAAAGCTTTGAAAGCTCCGGCTTGCCCCTGTCGCAGATAATAGGCCCCGTAACGGCGGACAGCTTTTTTTCGCCCAGCAGGTCTGCAATAATATGACCCTCAGTGCAGTGCACAAGAACAAGCTTCAGACTAAATTCCTCCGCAATGCGCACGGCAGTCATGATATCGTCCGCACGGTGGCAATGAAAGTGTGCTTTTATCCCACCTTTTAGAAGAGGAATGAGCGCCTCGGATTTTATGTCAAATTCGGGCATATCCTCGTCATTTTCTTCTGCACTGAGCTTATCCTGCATATATCTTTCCGCTTTGAAAAGCGCCTCTCGAATAAGCGCAGCGGTAGCCATTCTTGTGACCGGTGTGCCGTCCTTGTCGGAAAATGTGGATTTTGGATTTTCTCCGAGTGCAAATTTTATGCCGATGCGCTTTACAAGCATTTCATCTGCACATCTGCCGTAAGTCTTAACGGCAATAAAATCTCCGCCTATGGGATTTGATGAACCTACTCCCGTAACACAGCAGGTAACGCCTGACTCATATGCGTCCTTAAAATAGCCGTCCGTAAAGCACAAGCCGTCAATTGTACGCAGCTGCGGCGTAACGGGGTCGCTGTCCTCGTTCACGTCCTCACCCTCAAAGCCCAGACCCTCGCCTATAAGTCCTATATGAGAATGTGCGTCTATAAAGCCGGGCAAAAGCAAATGGCCGCCTGCATCTATATCTCTTTCGGAGATATTTTCCGGCGCACCGGAATACACCCCGATGATCTTTCCGTTTTCGATGTTGACATATCCGAGCGGTATTTCATCGGAGCATACGGGGTTTATTCTTGCATTATAGATATACATATTTTTTCACCGGTAATCAAGACAATCCGCACTCGTCATAATCTTTCCAGCGCTCGTTGTAGTTATATTCGCTTACAAGCTTATATACGATAAAGCCTGCTGCGGAGAATATCAGTGCCAACGCAACGGAAATGGGAACTGCTGTGCGGATAAAATCAATGGAAGTGATATTTTTCTTTTGGATATTGTTTTTGCTCATATTCAACTCACCTTTCATAATTGTTTGTTATACTTATTATAATGTGTAATGGGTATTAAGTAAATACCTTTCAAAAAATTTTTATTTTTCAGCACTCTGTTCTTGTGGTGCTGCAGCCTGTTTTGGGATCCTTGCATACGACAAGCTTATGTTCTATACGCTCCTTTAATTCGGACACATGGGAGATTATTCCCACAATACGTCCGTTGTTTCCGAGGCGTGCAAGCACGTCCATCACCTGCGACAGAGCTGCCTCGTTCAGTGAGCCGAAGCCCTCGTCAACAAACATGGCGTCAAGGCGGATACCGCCTGCATTCTGCTGTACCTCGTCCGAAAGACCCAGCGCAAGCGAGAGCGCAGCCATAAATGATTCACCGCCGGAAAGCGATCTTACGCTTCTTTGTGTGCTGCTGCAATGGTCGAGGACTCCAAGCTCAAGCCCCGTATTGCTTCTCTTGTCGCTTTCATCCTCATGATGGATAAGTTCATATCTGCCGTCGGTCATCTGCATAAAGCGCAGGTTGGCTTTTGCGATTATACGTCTGAGATACGCCGCATGGATATAGCTTTCAAGGGATATCTTCTGCTCGCCTTTTATTTTGCCGTTTGCGGTATCGTCAAGCTGTGAGAGCATGACGCTCCTTTCTTCCGCCGCACGGAATTCGGGCATCATCTTTTGGAATGTTTTCAGCAGAGTATCATTTGTTCTTATATATCCGCTGACAGCCGTTTTCAGATCGTCAAAATACTGCTTGTCCCCGATAAGCTTGGCGTGACTTTCGGTGAGAGCGTCAAGGTCCTCTTCCTTTCTGCTTTTAAGCTGTTCTTCGTATACCCTTGCTGCAGATTCAAGGGATATCTTTTCCTCGTTTTTTGCAGCCAGCTTACCGCCCGTATGATTGTAATCGTACAAGCGTTTGTTGTAAAGCCATTTCATATAGCATATGCGGTTGATAAGCCTGAACTTGTTCGGATAGATAAGCTTTTGCTTTAACTCGGCTGTTTCATTTTCTATATTGACTGCGGTGACTTTTTGTTCGGCTGTCTGCTTTTCGTATTCGGAGATATTTTTTGCATAAGCTTGAAGCAGTTCCTTATCTTTCGGCAGAGAAGCCTTTAATTTTTTATAATGCTCGCCGTTCTTTTCCGATATGCTTATTTTTCTGCCGATATCTTTAAGCTTTTGCTCTGCCGCTGCTTTTTCTTCGGCAAGTCTTTTTTCTATATCGTCAAATGGGATATCCTCGCCTAAAAGACGTGCAGCCGTTTCCGCTATGGTATTTCTCAGCGCCTGTCCCTGTCCGAGTATATGGCTTACGCTGCCGCTTTCCTCATTCAGCTTGGACTGTGCATCAATGTAAGCCTGCTTTGCGGTATCAAGCTGTGCTTTTGTAGGTGCGTTCTGTGCCTTTTGTGCGGGAGAGGGATGCGTTTTTGAGCCGCATACGGGGCATGGCATATCGTCCGCAAGATGTTCCGCAAGTATACCCGCCTGTTCGCTCAAAAACAGTTTTTCAAGACGGATATATTTGTTATACAGTTCAAGATATTTCTTGTTTGCATTATCACGCTTGGCAGATGCAAGGCTGTAATCGGAGAGCAGTTTTTTTCGTGAAAGAATATTTCCCTCAAGAGATATCAGCATATTTTTTCTTTCGTCAAGCTGCTTTTTTTCACCTTTAAGACGTTCCGTTTCTGCTGTGCTGTCGGAAAGCGATTCAAGCTCTTTTTCGGATAAGGCTATACTGTTTTGAAGCTCGTCATGCTTTTTTATAACTGTGTTAAGCGTGTTTTCAAGCATGGTGATATGTTTCCTGCATACCGCAAGAGAATCGTTTCTGCTTTTCAGAATATCGTAATCGGACATTTTCTCCGAAAGAATGGCTGTCCCTGCCGGGATATCCGCAGCCTGTTCAAACAGCTCTGCGGCAGAAGAATACCGTTCTTTAAGCTGTGAAATATTTTCCGACGCAGCGTGAAGCTTTGCACGTACACTTGCAAGGTCATTGCAGATTTTTCGGCGTTCCTCTTCGGCAGATATCCTGCCAGATATTTCGGCAAGTGCCTTTTCCGTATCGTCAAGCTTTTTTTTCAAGCTGCTGAAAAGCCCGGTATCCTCATTTATGATATTCTGTACAAGCGTAACGATGTCATCATCCGGATATATGCCGTCCTTTTCCTTTAAAGCGGCAAGCTCACCGTAATAGCTGCTGTTTTCGGCGCATGATATCTGCCGGACAAGATTTGCAAAAGAGGTCTGTATTTCCTTGTAGTTTTTTTCTGCTTCAGCAGTGTCACGGCGTATTCTTGTACTTAGCTCAAGAAAGCGTTCCGTGCGGAATATGCTGCGGAAAACGGCAGATTTTTCATCGGCAGAGGCAAATATAAGCTTTAAAAATTCTCCCTGGGAGAGCATTGCGACCTGCAAGAAACGTTCACGGTCAAGTCCGCAGATATCCTTTATCTTATTCGTAACGGCATCAACGCCGCATATGACTTCTCCGTCCGGCATGGTAAGCTCTGCGGCAGGGCTGTTTTTAACAAGCCTGGTCTTGTCGCCTTTGAGTGCAGGACGCTCATATTGAGGTTCTCTTTTAACCTTGTATTGCTTGCCTTGGTATTCAAATTCAAGCTCCACATATGTTTCTGCTTTCGGGTCGGCATTTTTGTGGCGGAGCATTTCCGGTTTTCTGTTTTCACCGCTGGGTCTGCCGTATAAAGCGTATACTATGCCGTCGAATATCATGGTTTTTCCCGAGCCTGTGTCGCCGGAGATAAGGTAGATGCCTTCCTTTCCGAATTTGGTGAAGTCTATGACTTCTTTTTTTTCATAGGGTCCGAATGCGGACAGCGTCAGCTTGAGCGGTCTCATGAGAAATACTCCTTTTTACATATTCTAACGGAATGTGCGGTATTTTGGCGGAGTGTATTTTTCCGAAATACCTCGCTGATGATGCGTGTTTGCGGCAATTTCAAGCATTTCACGGCGGAATTTCTCGCGGCGCTGTTCACGTGCGATTATCTTGTCCGAACAGAAGCGTATGCGCTTTGCTATTCTTTCTCCAAATGTATAAAAGTCGGTCACTTCGATAAAATTTACATTTTTTCCGCCGTTTGAGTTATACCACCAGTTGTCAAAGTCGATACCGTCTGCACCGCTTTCATAGGAGAGCCAGTCGGCATTTTCATGGAAAAATCGTGCGTCTGCGGTTATAAAAAGATGATTTTTTACACATTCGACCTGCTCCACGGTTTTAAGGTCAACTATCCAGAGCTTTTTGTAGCTTTGCGGTTTTCCGTCACGGAATACGGTCTGTGAGTGCTGCGAAACGACAAGATTTGAGTCGGCAATTTCGATATATGTATGCTTCATGTGCGCTTTTAAGCATACGTCCGAGATTATTGAGCCGACAAAGCAAACGATAAAGCTGTAGAGTATGCAGAAATACGTACCGTAGAAAATATATTCGTTCAGGATATCGGGTATGGTCACATTTTCACTGTCTATGATATAGAATATCATTACTATTGCAAGAAAGGATATAAGCAGGCTTATAGACGGCAGGTTAAGTATGAAAAGTATTTTGTTATATTTAAATAGTATGCGTTTTTTACTTACATGAAAAGTTTTTCTCATACCTTTATCCTCCCTTCATACTTCATAACTTAATTATACTATTAAAATATGCAATTGTACAGTTCGGCACGCCATTTTATAATAAATGTACAATTTTTAAGATATGCTTATATAATAAATGCACAACATTGGTTTAAATAGTTGAAAAATTCAAAACATTAAGTTATAATAGTATATTACAGTATGGGGTAGTGTAAGCTGTACTGTCATAATAAAAAACGGAGGTCGTTCGGGGATGATAAATAAGGATAAAATCAGCAGAGTTCTTATATATGACTTAAAGGGAACTCTTCTGCTCACAACCAAATCTGTGTTTTTCCCGAAGGACTTTTTCAAAATCAGGGGCAAGGATCTTGTAATGCTTAAAGGCGCTGATTTCCCGCTTATCTCAAAGGATGAATATATCGACGTTATCTTTGAATATATAAACGGTACAAGAATGAAATACTCTACCTCGGTTGATCTTTGCACCGAATATCAGATAAATTTCCATGTGGGCGAGGGTATTGCACTTGAGGAAAGACGAAGATTTTTTAAGGTTAATGTTGAATTTAAGGGATTCGCTCTGTTTTATATAAGAAACGAGCAGATGGTTGCCTTTGACGAGCCGATAGACATAGATTTTGTAAATCTGAATATCGGAGGAGCATATATAAGAAGTGAAATAGAATTTGAAACGGGCGACCAGATAATGCTTTCTTTCCTTGATGGGGAAATGGATATTCTTGCGGAGATCCTGCGTGTACAGAAGCAGGAGGATACAAATGATACGGACGGCTATGGCTGCAAGTTCCTTAATATAAATCAGCAGCAGGAGGAGCGTCTTGCGAGATTTATTTTTGAATGTCAGGTGATTGAAAGAGAACGCATGAAGACTCAGAAAGAAAAAATGGAGTAATTTTCATACCGAAAGGAGAAAAACGGATTGGCTACCGTTATTGTTGTTACAAATCAGAAGGGCGGCGTCGGAAAGACTACTACCTGTGCTGCTTTTACGGGTATTTTCCGAAGCCGAGGCAAGTCGGTGCTTGCCATTGACATGGATCCGCAGGGCAATCTGTCCTTTTCGCTCGGTACGGAGGACAGAGGCTATACCATACATGATGTAATGACCGGGAACTGCGATATACGGGATGCAATAAAGACTACCCATATATGCGATGTCATTACGTCAAATATTCTGCTTTCCGGAAGTGAGCTGGAGCTTGTTTCGCCGAAAAGAGAATTTATTTTAAGAGAGATACTCAAAAGCGTAAAGGACGAATATGATTACATAATCATAGACACACCGCCTGCGCTTTCAATACTTACGATAAACGCATATACCGCTGCAGACGATATGATAATCCCTATGACACCGGAGATACTTTCTTTGCAGGGTATCGCACAGCTCAGGGAAACAGTTCTTGCGGTAAAGAAATACTATAACAAGCGTCTTAATTTAAGAGGCATACTTCTTACGAAATATTCCAAGAAATTAAAGCTTGCGCAGGAGGTTTCCGAGATGGTGCAGATCGTTGCCGATCAGCTTGGAACTACCGTTATTGATACGAGAATTTCCGTATCCGCCGCTGTTGCGGAGGCACCCGCACATCAGGAGGTCATTACGGAATATTCTCCGAGATGCAATGCGTCACGTGATTATATAAGAGTATGTGAGATGCTTTATCCAGAAATAAAGCTTTCGGAAAACAAGGACGAGCCTGTTTTGCATAAGTAACGGAGCAGGGTATCTTTCAATAAAAGCGGCTTGCCCCGTCATCCAACGTGGCAAGCTGCGGCGAAGCTGAATAAGGAATCCGCCGTCTTATAGGTGGGGGATATCTTGCCTAAGTTATATAAGCAGATAGGTTATCCGGAACGGCAGCAAGATACAAAGCCGGTTTGCGGCAAAACGGAACGGGCACAGAGCCGTCTGTAAGAAAAACAAAGAGTGATTTTAAGGAGATGTCGGACTATGCGCCGTGCTGATACAAGTCATAAAACAGAAGCGGTAATGCGGCTTCTGACGGGAAACAATGTTGCGGTAAATCCTATACTGGACAATGATTTCAAGCTTACGGTCATCGAAGCAAGGGGCGGAGAGGATATACGCCGCACCGAAGAAAAAACGGAAGCACCAAATACAAGCGCTGTCGGTGTACAGCCTGCCGAAGCGGAAAATACCGCAGCAGAGGTACAGACTGCCCCACCTGCCGAAGCTGTAAGGGAAGAAATAAAGCCTGCATTTGAGGCGGCCGAAATACGCATAACCTCCGAGCTTATAACCGAGCTTCTGCCGCAGGTGCTTGACAGATTCAAGTGCTGCAAATGCGGAAGCTGCTTTGCCGAGGCAATGACGGATGCGATCGAAGCAATTCCGGAGATAGTCATACCAGTGCAAAGTGCCGAGGATGTCGAAAAGGCACACAGGATAAAAGAGGACAACCGCCGTGATGTGATGAATGCGCTTGTCAAGATTGCCATCGGCAGACGTGCAAAGCCGAAGCACGAATAAAAACGGCTGTTATCATATTCGATTTTCACTTTTTACCTGCCTGCTTAAACGCCGGATATGATACATATAGATTGCAAATGAATAACCCGTGGGCAGGACTTATCCTTGCCCTTTATTTTTTACTGCTTTGTTTATGTCGGTTACAAATATGCAAGGTTTTACAAAATGTAAATTGGGTTTAAAATGTTTCCGAGGGTATATTGGGAAGAAAATGTATATTTTATACAAAAAAATTGATTAAAGTCAACAAAAAATTTAACAAGCGTATACTTATCTGTGCGGTTTATAGAAAATAAATATATTTTTTATAAAAATTTGTGACAGATTACCGCTTTTAATTTTTAAATAATGCTTGTAATTTATATGAAAATAATATATAATATTATTGGATATGTGTACATTCTTTTGATTTAAATATATTTGAAAATTTGAAAAAGGAGGTCTTCTTGTATGGGACTTTTTGACGGCACCGTCCAGAAGCTGTCCGAGCAGACGCTTGATGCAGCCTGGTATAAACAGCAGGTCATCAGCAATAATATTGCCAACAGTTCAACACCCGGATATAAAGCAAAAAGTGTGGAGTTTGGTATCATATTGCAGGAAAAATGCAGATGTGTATACCATACCCCCGATGAAGAGGATGATACGGAACCGAAGATCACCGTTGTAACAACGCAGGAAACAAATACAAATCAGCTACTTAACGAAAACAACGTCGATATGGAAAAGGAAGCACTTGATCTGGCGGATGTTCAGTATCAATATGCCACAATGCTCGATCATATGAATAATAACTATTCCATGATACGTTCGGCACTTGTAAAGTAAGGAGGTATGAACCGTGTCGTTTTTAAGTTCACTTGATATAGGCGGTTCCGCTCTTTCCGCACAAAGACTGCGTATGGATATTATTTCGCAGAATATCGCCAACCAGGAAACCTACAATACCGCAGTCGGCGCAGACCCCTACTGCCGTCAGCTTACGGTGTTTACCGAAAAAAAGACTTTCAGCAACGTTATTAAAAGCTATGAAGAGGCAGAAGGTCCAAAATACAGCAGGGGTACATATTATCTTGGCAACAGAAACAATTATAAATATGCCGGAGTTGCGGTTGCGGCAGTAATTGAGGACGATGCACCCTATGTTCCGGTATACGACCCGGACAATCCTCTTGCGGACGAAGAGGGCTACATCTACAAAAGCAATGTGGATAATACAAAGGAGCAGATAGACCTGCTTGCCGCTCAGAGAAATTACGAGGCTAACGCTTCTGCTGTCGCTGCGGTAAAGGCTATGCTCAGCAAGGCAATGACGCTTAACGGAAAATAACTTAGGCAAGATGTCCCCCGCCTCTAAGGCGGCTTGCCGCATTGAATGACGGGGCAAGCTCCTTATTGAACAAAAAATAACTCTTTTTTCTGCTTTTGCAGAGAAAAGGCGGATTTTTGCCGATAAATGCAAATATCGTTTATTAAAATGAAAGGCTGATAAAAATATGTTTGTAGTTCCCATTTCAAGCAGCATTTCCCCCGTAGAGTCTGTTTTTGACAAGGAAACCGTTTCTTCCGTCGGTTCGGAGGATACTCCCCAGTTTACCGATGTTTTTAAAGATATCTTTAATGAAGTGCAGGAAACGCAGGCGCAGACGCAGATAGACGCTGTCAAGATAATGCAGGGCGATGTTGACGATCTGCATACTATTTATAATAATATGACAAAGGCTGCAGTTGCCGTTGAAACCTTTGTATCGGTTAAAAATGCTGCGATTGACGCATATAACCAGATACTTCAGATATCAATGTAACGGCGTGATACATTAAAAATTTCAGGCACATATTCGGGAAGGGAAAATTCGCAAGATGAGTATGAAAGAACAGCTTACAAAGCTTACTGCGTCTTTCAAGCAGTTCTGGGACGCCCAGGAAAAGAAAAGAAAAATCACTTATGCGGCAATACTTGTTGTGATAATTCTGATAGGTGTTGTTGTCACGATATTACTTAACAGAAAAGATTATGTTGTGCTTTATGAGGGACTGGAAACTGCCGAGTCTGCGGAAATAGTCGCTCAGATACAGGAGCTTGGCTATGAGGTCAATATGAAGTCGGACGGTACAATTACCGTTCCCAAAGGCACGGAGGACACACTGACCATGCAGATGGCGCAGATAGGGTATCCGAAAAGCAATCTTACATATGACCTGTATACCCAGAATGTAGATATGTTCTCCACTGAGTCGGAGAAGAGAGAATATTCAAGAATGGCGCTTGAAAACAGGCTCAGCGCTATTGTAGGTTCTATTTCGGGTGTGGAAAAGGCTACGGTAACGCTTTCTATCCCCGAACAGAAAAACACCGTTATAACTACCGTTAAAAGCTATCCCACGGCTTCCGTTGTGGTTTATCTTGAAAAGAATGTCACCCTTACAAACGAGCAGATAGAGGGTATCACTCATATCGTGAAGATGAGCTATGCGGGGCTTACCGAGGAAAATATCTCAATAACAGACGGCTACGGTATACCGCAGATCGCAGGAGATACTCCCGTTGACGTTGTTGCAGACGTTACCAAAAAGCTTGCGTTCAAGACAAATCTTGAAAATACCATAAAGGAAAAGATACTTGAGCTTCTCATACCTATTTACTCCGAGGAAGGCGTTTCTGTTGCGGTAAATATGGTACTTGATTTTGACGCAAGGGTTTCCGAGAACACGGATTATTCATCTGACGGAAACAATAACACCGGCGTGCTTCAGCATGGCGACGCATCAAGCGCTTCGGGCAATACTACCGTTGACGGCGGAGTGGTAGGCGTTGAAACGAATGCCGATGACACTTATCCTACCGGCGATACAAACGGTAACGGAGCATGGAGTGAAACCTCCGCTTCCAATACATATCTTGTCGATACATATAAAGAGCAGGTGGAAAAGGCGGGTTATGATATCGAAAGCCTTTCCATTGCGGTAGTTGTTTACAGAGACTATATTTCCGAGGCACAGAAGATGGACTTGGTAAACCTTGTTGCAAATGCCGGAAGTATTAATCCGGAAATTGCACAGGACGTTGTTACCGTTACCAATTTTCCGAAATTTGATGAGTTTGACGATGAGGGTCCCACAGCTCCCGTTTACCTCTTCGGTCTTACATTTAACCAGCTTGTCATTGCGGCTGCAATACTTCTTATACTGCTTATCATTCTCATTGCTGCGCTTGTCATTGCTTCCAACAATGCAAAATCAAGGCGCAGAAGATTTGAGCAGCAGGTATTGGCACTCGGTGCAGCAGAGGATGCAGAGCGTCAGGATGTCGTGGATACCTTTACGCTTAATCTTGACGGAGATGGTGCAGTGCTCCCGAGTCTTTCAGAGGACGGCGATGATACCAAGGAAGTTATCATCAGGCGCGAGATCAGCGAATTTGCAAAGAAAAACCCCGAAATTGCGGCTCAGCTGCTTAAGAACTGGATGAAGGAGGAGGATGAATAATGCCGGATATTCAAGAGCTTACTCCAATACAGAAGGCGGCTGTCGTCATTACCTCTATCGGTGCGGAAAATGCAGCGTTTGTATACAAAAGACTGAATGACGATGACGTCGAAAAGCTTACATATGAAATTTCGAGCTTGCCGTATCTTGATATGAGTACGGTAAATTCGGTGCTTAACGAATTTTACGAGCTTTGTCTTACTCAAAAGGTCATTACCGAGGGCGGCATTGAATATGCAAGGACCGTTCTTGAAAAAGCCTACGGTCCAGAGCAGGCGGCAAAGCTTATGGAAAAGGTCTCAAAGTCAATGAAGACCAAGGCGTTCGATTTTATCAGAAAGTCGGACTACAAGAACCTGCTTGCCATTATACAGAACGAAAATCCGCAGACCATCGCTCTTGTACTTTCATATGTAAAATCGGAGCAGGCTTCTATGGTACTTCAAGAGTTGCCTAAGGAAAAACGTGTTGAGGTCGTTGAGAGAATCGCTAAGATGGAATCTGCGTCACCTGAAACTATAAAGGCTATTGAAGATACTCTTGCAAGAAAGTTTGCAGCAGTTGTGTCTATGGATCTTGCAGAGGTCGGAGGCATAAACTTCGTTGCGGATGTCCTCAACAAGGTGGACAGAGGTACGGAGAAGTATATCTTCGACGAACTTTCTTCCAAAGACCCGGCTCTTGTCGAGGAAATCAAGAAGAAGATGTTCGTATTCGAGGATATTCTTGGTTTGGATTCCATGTCTATTCAGAGATTTATCAGAGATGTTGAAACTAAGGATCTTGCTATTGCGATCAAGGGCTCCAATGCCGAGGTCGCTGCTGCTCTGTATGCTAATATGCCGCAGAGAATGCAGGAAACTATTCAGCAGGAGATCGAATATCTCCACAATGTGCGTATGCGTGACGTTGACGATGCTCAGCAGAGGATCGTCGGCATCATCAGACATCTCGAGGAAGAAGGTCAGCTTGTCATAGGCAAGGGTGGAGAGGACGAGATAATTGCATAAGATTTATAAATCAGCCGCATACAGCTTCGGCGAAACCGAGCCTGTCAAAATCAACAATAATGTTGTTATGCCGGTCGATGAAACGGAAGTTACTCTTTCCGATGAAGAATTACGGCTTAAACGTCAGGAAGAAAAGGACGCCGAGGAAAAGCGCTTTAATGACGAGGTAAGCTTCCGCGTTGCACAGATAATGGAACAGCGCCGTGCAGAAATTGAAAATATGCGTGTGCAGATACTTTCTGCGGCGCAGGCTTCTGCGGATAAGACCGCCGAGGACGCAAAGGCTACCGTGACTGCCGTTATCGAAAGAGCAAACCGTGAATGCTCCGTGCTTAAAGAAAAGGCAAAGGCGGACGGCTTCAAGGAGGGCTTTGACGAGGGAAAAAGGCAGTCACTTGAAAAATGCGCCAAGTATATAGATGCGGCGGCAGGCCTGCTTTCCGATATAAATGCCCATAAGGATGCTTACTATTTGTCAAATGAAAAGGAATTGAGAGAGACTGTATTTATGATGGTCGAAAAGATCGTCAAGGCAGAGCTTAAAACAAGTCCTGAGCTTATTGAAAGGATAATTGCCGACGCCGCAAAGGGTTTCCGCAATTCCGATTATATAAAAATATCTCTTGCCGACGGCGAGGTTTCAAGGAAAATAAAGACTGATGACAAGCTCATAAAGGAGATAATTCCTTATGTAAAGGATATCGACATTGAAATTTTGCAGGATGCGGAAGAAGGAACTGTTATACTGGACGACAATGACGAGATCGTGGATGCGTCCGTACCGACACAACTTGACTTCCTTAAAGAGATACTCAAAAACACACGAGGCGAATAGCTTTTGCGTGTGAAGTATACTATATTATTTTAGCTTTACTGCATACTCGGAGAAAAAGTTTGAAAACAAGTTTTCAAACTGCGAGTCTTGTGCTTTTGGACTGTCGTCCGAAATTTTGCTTCGCAAAACCACCCAAAACATCGAAAGAGGAGGACGTATGCTTCTGACGAAGCATGGTCATAAGTTTGAAAACAAGTTTTCAAACTGCGAGTTTTGTGCTTTTCGGACTGTCGTCCGAAATTTTGCTTCGCAAAACCACCCAAAACATCGAAAGAGGAGGACGTATGCTTCTGACGAAGCATGGTCATAAATATGAATTTTGCAGCTATTCGTGAAAAAGTCGCAAATGCCGATATATACAGGTATCAGGGTAAAATTGAAAAGATCATCGGCATGACGGTCGAGGCAACGGGTCCCGAATGCAATATCGGCGATGTTTGCAGGATATTCCGAAAAGGCTCGGACGAATTTATATACAGCGAGGTCGTGGGTTTTAACGAGGGCAAGATAATGCTCATGCCCTATACCGACATTGAAGGTGTGGGTCCCGGTTCTATCGTGGACAACACCGGCAGACAGCTTGAAGTCGCAGTCGGCGACAAACTCGTGGGACGCATTATAAACGCTATCGGTCAGCCGATAGACGGTCTGGGTCCCATTGAAACTACCGGCAAATACTCCATTGTCGGAGAACCGGTAAATCCCCTCACAAGACCGAGGATAGATGAAATAATACCGTTCGGCGTAAAGGCGATAGACGGTTTGCTTACAATAGGCAGAGGTCAGCGTATGGGTATATTTGCAGGCTCGGGCGTCGGCAAATCGACGCTTCTGGGCATGATCGCACGTGAAGTCGAGGCGGATATAAATGTTATTGCGCTTGTCGGAGAGCGTGGGCGTGAGGTGCTTGAGTTTATAGAGCGTGACCTCGGAGAAAAGGGCATGGCTCGTTCTGTACTTGTCGTTGCGACATCCGACCAGCCTGCCATGATGAGAAATAAATGTCCTATGACTGCTACGGCAATTGCGGAGTATTTCAAGGATCAGGGCAAAAATGTCTTGCTTATGATGGACTCGCTTACAAGATATGCCATGGCACAGCGAGAAATAGGACTTGCGGTGGGAGAGGCGCCTATCGCAAGAGGCTACACGCCTTCCATATATACGGCAATGCCTAAGCTCCTTGAAAGAGCGGGAAACT
Organism: uncultured Ruminococcus sp.; assembly: GCA_949299215.1. Taxonomy (GTDB): domain Bacteria; phylum Bacillota; class Clostridia; order Oscillospirales; family Ruminococcaceae; genus UMGS363. The sequence goes on along the minus strand of CASFZT010000001.1, from coordinate 28,256 downwards.
TTGAAGCCGGCTCAATTACGGGAATATATACCGTTCTCGTTGAGGGCGACGATACGAATGAACCTATTTCCGATACGGTAAGAGGTATTATAGACGGACATATCATTCTTTCAAGAAAGGTTGCCGCAAAAAACCATTATCCGGCTATTGAGATACTTGAATCGGTATCAAGACTTATGTCGGAAATTGCCGACAAGGAGCATAAGGATGCGGCTGCAAAACTAAGAAATCTTCTTTCGGTATACAATGCTAACTACGACCTTGTTTCCATCGGTGCATATAAAAAAGGCACAAACGCCGCTCTGGACGAGGCTTTGAAAAAGATAGACAAAATAAATGCTTTTCTTAAGCAGGCAACGGACGAGGCTTTTTCATTTGAGGAAACCGTAAAAATGCTGAAAGAGGCAGTCAAGTAGCGCCGTGCTTTCCGAATGGCGGCAGCTTTTAAGCTATTAAATAACCACAGTTCCCAGAGGTGTTTTTGGTGAAAAAATTTCAGTTTTCTCTTAATAAGCTTAAGGATTATAAGACGCAGGTGCTTGACAAGGAAAAAAACGATCTTGCACAGCTTCGTATGCAGCAGCAGCAGTTAAATGACAAGAAAAATAATCTGGAAGCGGAGCTGAAACGTTCAAACGATGAGTTTATCGAAAAATCGGGTAAAGGTATGACAGTCTTGCAGATAACCGTGTTCAAGGGATATCATCAGTCACTTTCACAGCAGATAAAGGAGCTGGAGGAGGCTATAATAAAGATGGACATCAGGGTGCAGAAGCAGCTTAATGTAGTTGTGGAGGCTACAAAAGAGGTTTCGTCGCTTGAAAAATTAGAGGAAAAGCAGCTTGAGGAATATAAATTTATTGCCGCAAAGGAAGAGGAACGTTTTATTTCCGAGTATGTTATGAACAGTACATATAAATAAGATGTGTTTCGGTTTTGCCGATATACATATATAATTTTTATAAGGGAGGTGAAATGATGAACACAGGCGTTGTTAATCTGTTTGGAATGATGACCGGCATAAAGGGTTCGGGCAATATTTCGTCCAACGATATTCTTGCGGATGGCGTAAGCTTTGAGGAGGTCTTTATGCAGGCAGCAGGCGTGGTTAATGCTGCGGAGGAAACTGTACCGAATGAGGACGCATTTTCCGGCGAGGAGGAAGAACAGCTTTCTTTCAGTGAAACTCTTGACGTTCTCAAGGAGAAGCTGAACAGCGGTAATGGTGAGCTTGTAAATGCTGCAGTTGAGGCTTTGCAAAGCATAGGCAGGGCAGTCGAGATACTTATGGGCACTGTCGGTGAAAGTGAAAGCGGCGAAGAAAGCGAAGAAGGCGGCACACTTGCTGTATTTGACTTTATCATCAAGCTTTTGCCGGAAAAAAATGATGAAAATGCAAATGAAGTCAGCGATGTATTGGCTCTTCTCGGCAATATTGCAGATGCTTTGCAGGCAGGTCTTAAAGAGGGCGAGCTTAGTCCCGAGGAGATCGTTTCTCAGATAACGGAGGCTCTTGAAACGGACAGTGAGGATACCGAAAATACCCTTGCACAGGCATTTACAACACTTGTTTCCGCAATTCAGGTCAGCAGCAGCGATGAAGCAAGCTTTACAGCATCGGACATCGAAAAGGTATCAAAGGTGATCATTGAAGTGACCGAGAGCAAGGCTCCACAGGATATCGCAAAGGCAATTTCCGATATTTTAAGCGGAAAGGATATGCAGAATGTTTCCGACAAACCGGAAACGGAGTTTATTGATTTTATTTCAAGAAACAATATGCGCAGCTTTAAAACAGACACCGAACTAAAGATAAACGATGCGGCGGTACAGCTTGAAAGCATTGTGAGAAATTCGGACAGCGTATCCGCTACCAAGGCGGTTTACGAGGACGGTGGAGATGTTTATAAGGAACTCTGGACTATCGCTTCAAAGCAGCTTGCGTCACAGATAACCCGTGAGTATAAAGCACCCGATTTTAACGGTGTGAAAGAACTTACAGTCGTTTTAAGACCGGAAAGTCTGGGTGAGGTTGCGGTAAAGCTTACAACGGACGTATCGGGCAGGGTATCACTTATCCTTGCGGCGTCAAATGCTGAAATAGGCAGAGCGCTTACCGAAAATGCGGCGGCACTCGGCGAAAGCCTTTCCAGGCAGAACATGAACGTAAGTAATGTCAACGTCATCAACCCAAGCGAGGCAAGCTCATATATGGGTCTTGATTTTACGAATCAGAGCTTTAACAGAAAAAATGACGGCGGCGAAAATGACGGACAGAATAATTCGGCAAGAAAGGTAAATGCCGTTGAAAACAGTATTACGGCAGATGACATAAGAGCACAAAAACTTTTAAAGGAGGCGAAGTTATGGGCGACAGCTTAAGCGGTCTTTCCCTTGAAAGCGTTGGCGGCACTTATTCAAAGTACAGCAATAAGGTGATCGACACTACAAGCGATGAGGGCGTTGCGTCTTATATGGACTTTGACAGCTACCTTAAGCTGCTTGTTTCACAGATGTCGAATCAGGACTTCAACGACCCTATGAGCGACAATGAGGTTCTTCAGCAGATGGCGTCTTACTCAATGCTTGAGGGTATCAAGAATATGACAGCGCAGGCAAATATCAGCTATGCGACTTCTCTTGTGGGAAAGGCTGTAACGGTAAACAACGGTTCTGTATATGACACTGGTATGGTCGTTTCCGTTGTTGTTGAAAACAACACGCCTTATGTTGTGGTAAACGGTGAAAAGTACGAAGCAGATACTATATCCGATATTTCAAGTGCGGATGTTTATAATACTCTTTCATCACTTATCGGCGCAACGGTAGAGGCTAAGACGGTTGGTGCAGACGGCGCAGAAACTACGGTCACAGGCGAAGTAACCAATGTAATTCTTCTTAACGGCATGGGATATGTTGTTATCGGAGACAAGGGTCAGTTCTCACTCAGCGATATCACGGTAAAGGATGCCGGAAGTGAAGAAGATACGGGCAGCACGGAAGGCAGCGGCACGGAAAACGACGGTACTGTTACGGAAACTGCATCTGTTGAAAATACTGCGGTAAAATCCGGCTACGCACTTCAGTCCTCGGCTGTATTTGACGAGCTTATGAGTACAATAGATTCTATCAGCGGCAAAAAGACCGAAGTACCTGTTGAGACCGAGATAATCCCGGACATCAGCGGCTATGAAACGGTAACTATCGACTATATCGATGTTCCCGACTATGCAGCAGCTGTTTTTGCTGACAATGACGAGGTTTTAAGCACTCTGTCAATTGACGGGGACAATACTCTTGCAGACTACAACACATTATCTGCAGCTAAAAACACAACTGACATAAGCAGCACGGTAAATGCCGGCATAGGCTACACAACATCAAACGGTATTTATGACATTCCTCTTACTCTCCGGAATGCAGACTCTGTTGCTGCATCGGCACGTAACGGCAGAATTTCAAGCATACTCACAAATTCACAGGTTAAGTCTATTCTTGCAGATGACAGCTACGAAACAAGATACAGCACAAGATACGGCTTTGAGGTCAAAGCTACCGACGAAAGACCCGGCATTTCAATTTCCGACTGTGTACCTCACAGAAAATATGCGGAGTATTATCCCGAGGAAGCAGCTCTTGCAGATGCGCTCGGCACAAGAATGTATGATATAAGATATATTCATAACACCGCCATTACTTCAAGGATCGATACTTCTAACGTTATCGGACATACGATAAGCGGAAGAGGTGTTACCGAAATAGGCTACAGCGGTGTGGGCAGTCTTGGAGAGGTAGTTACCTTTGAGGACGGAACACAGAGAGTCGAGATACTTCTTGATAACGGAAAATCGGCATGGTACTCTACATCCGGAAGATATACTCTTGATGAGATATGCAATGCAAATGCCGCACCCGGTTCTCTTTCTGACCTTACACCATTTGAAGCTGCAATAAGAAACCATGCTATAAAGGATATCACAAAGAACACTTCAACCGTACAGAGCCTTAAAAGCTACCTTACTTCCGTTGGAGTGACTACGGTAGAAAGCTGAATATCATAGAGGCAGGTGAAGAGTATGCTGATAAGCGAATACCTGCAAATGCGGAATATCCCCGTTACAACGGGAAAAACGGACGGGCTGTCTGTATTGAAGGACGGCAGAAATACCGATACGGTATCTGCTCCCGAAAACAGCGACTTTGCCAGGGAGCTGCGGTCACAGCTTGCGGAAAAGCAAAAGGAGGGCGTTGTCTTTTCAAAACACGCAATTGAACGGCTTTCCGAAAGGAATATTGACATCACCTCGGACGATACGATCGAACGGCTCAACAAAGCGGTAGAGCTTGCCGACGGCAAGGGTTCGAGCGATGCGCTTGTGATGATAGATTCAACGGCATTCATAGTCAGTATAAAGAATAATAAGGTTATCACAGCCTTATCCGCAGAGGATATGCAGGGCAATATATTCACAAATATTGATTCTACGGTTATAATGTAAATTTCAGCAGCCGGTATAAAAATGATTGGACCTTTCAGGAGATCAATTTTGTCCAGAATGACTTGACGGACAAAACCGGCTTGAAAAATCAAGGGACTGTTTCCGTACAGTCCGGAAAGGAAGAATTTCCATGATAAGATCACTTTATTCAGGCGTTGCCGGTCTTACAACACATCAGACAAAGATGGACGTTATCGGTAACAACATTGCCAATGTAAATACATATGGCTTCAAATCTTCAAGAACATCCTTCAGCGATGTATACTATCAGTCGGTAAAGACTGCTACGGCAGGTACTGCTACATTTGCCGGAAACAATCCTTCAACGGTAGGCTACGGCAATCAGGTCGCTTCTATTGATAAGGATATGTCACAGTCGTCATTTCAGTCTACAAACAGAGTGCTTGACCTTGCAATAAGCGGCGAGGGCTTCTTTGCAACGGCGGACTTCTCTACTACCCCTGATGGCGAGCCTCCCTCCGATACAACGGGTCCTGACTCAATTACATATACAAGAGCAGGCAATTTTGGCATTGACAGTGAGGGCAATCTTGTATCAAACAACAACAGATTTGTTCTCGGTACAAGAAATTCAAACGAGGGTTTGCTTACTATCGGCGACCAGAGCTCACAGGCGCTTCTTGCTATTGAACTGGAGGATACGAACGGCGACGGAAGAACAAATTCTGCCGACTATGCTTTCCAAAATACCATTAACATAAACGACCTTATTCAGAAGGCTTACAACATCTACACGGATGAGGCAAACGGCGTTCTTTACACATATCGTACATATAATGTAGACGATGAAGGAAATCTTGAAATGGAAGATCCCGTTCTTTGCGATATTAAGGGAGAGCCTATCCTTGAAGACCCCGAGGATCCGGAATCTGTTATCAGCTATGAGCCGACGGCAGAGGGCGATGAGCCTAACGAGGTTCCCGAGCAGGCAGTTATCGGTGAATTTACGTATTCCGACCTTTCTGCATTTGATATCGGTTCGGACGGTGTTATTACCGTTACATACAACAATCAGATGAAGGCTATCGGACGTATTGAGGTAACTGTTTTTGACAACCCCGAGGGTCTTGTTGAGAACGGCGAAACGTCATTTATCGAGACATCCGCTTCCGGCGCAGGCAAGGTAAAGAGAGCAGGCGACCAGGGTGCTGGCAGAATTGCCACCAACAAGCTTGAAATGTCAAATGTAAACCTTGCACAGGAATTCTCCGATATGATCGTTACACAGAGAGGCTTCCAGGCTAATGCAAGAATAATCACCACATCAGATTCAATGCTTGAGGAGCTTGTAAACCTCAAGAGATAATTAAAAATTCATTGCCCGGTCGGTACGCAAATACGCCGTCCGGGTGATAATAATATCCGAAAGGAATTAAGATCATGATTTTGCTTACAAGATATAACGGAACTACAATAATGCTTAATGAGAATTTTATAGAAATAGCGGAGGAAACCCCGGATACCGTTGTTACCATGCTGAACGGACACAGATATCTTGTCAAGGAATCTCTTGCTGAGATAATGTCAAAGTCCGAGGAGTTCCGCAGCAGATGTCATGGCATATGCACGGACGAGCTTATACCTGAAAATGAAAACAATACAGATACGTAAGATAACGGCACTCTGTTTGATAATATACATATTTTATTTAATAAGGGGCTTGCCCCGTCATTCAACGCGGCAAGCCGCAGCGAAGCTGCGATGAAGTTTCAGTTGGGGATTGACCTCAAACTGAAACTGAATATGAAACCCGCCGCCTTAGAGGCGGGGGGATATCTTGTCTAAGTTATATTTACGCTGTTTTGCGGCGTTTTGATACTGCTTTGACGGCGGAAATCACGGCTTGTCGGCAAATCTGCCGAACCTAACAACATTGGAGGAATTTTGGTTATGAACATTTCGGGAATCATCGGTCTGATCATTGCTTTCGGACTTATAGTTTACGGTATTATGTCCGGCGGTGAGCTTGGGAACTTTCTTGATATGCCGTCTGTATATATCGTTTTCGGTGGTACTATCGGTGCTGTAATATTCAACTATCCTGCGTCGGTGCTTAAAACAATACCGAAAATGCTGAAAATTGCATTTATGCCCAAAAAATATGACCCCGAAAAATACATCATGGAAATGGTCGACCACTGTAAAACGGCAAGAATGAAGGGTATCCTTGCTCTTGAAGAAAGTGCGAACGCCTGCACGGACCCGTTTATGAAATCGGCGCTTATGCTTATAGTTGACGCAAACGACTCAGAAAAGGTAAAGTCAATGCTGGACGATTCTATTGATTTTATCTGCGAAAGACATGAAAGCAATATTGCCGTTTGGAACAGAGCTGCCGGAATTGCTCCTGCGATGGGTATGATAGGTACGCTTATTGGTCTTGTAAACATGCTTGCAACGCTTGACCCAACAGACCCGAATTCCGCATCAAACCTCGGCGGAAGCATGGCTACTGCTCTTATCACGACATTCTACGGCTGTATTCTTGCACACGTTATCTTTACACCAATAGGAAATCTCTGTAAATATAACCACAACAAGGAAATCCTCTGCCTTCAGATAATCGAAGAGGGTACTCTTGCTATCGTTGCAGGCGCAAATCCGAGATATGTTGAGGAAAAACTCAGAATGATGCTTCCTGCTACATATAAATCCTCCAAGAAGCCTGCTGCATCTTCGGCAGAATAACCAATTTTAAGCTTCAATTTAAAGTGAATTGAAAGAAATTTTTATAAGGGTATGGTAATTTTGAATAATTTATGTTATAATAACTTAATGACCTAATACTATACTCAATACTTATATACAATACATATTCTGTGAGGTGATGGAGATGGCAAGAAGACGCAGCGGCGGTGAAGACGAAGGCGGCGCTAACTGGATGGACACCTATGGTGATATGATAACGCTGGTGCTTACATTCTTTGTAATGCTTTATGCAATGTCATCTATGGACTCAACAAAATGGCAGTATATTGCTGAGGCTTTTTCAAAAGGAAAAATTGCCGATACCAAAATAAGAGTTGTCGGCGAGGCTAATCCTCAAAATGACCCGACGGCTATCTATGACGACAGAGTTCCCGATGTAAATCCCGAGCCGTCCGAGCTGGTTGATTTTGAAGATTTTTATATGTATCTTAAAGAAATAGTCGTTTCAAATAACCTTCAGGACAGTGTGAGCGTTGAATTGGCGGACACGGGCGTTTATATGCGATTCAGGGATAACATCTTCTTTGCCGGTGACAGCGATGTTCTGCTGGACGAGGGCAAATATATACTTGATATCATATCGGACGGAATAAGGGCGGTAAACGAAAGAGTGCTTGCCATTAAAGTAAGCGGCTTTACCGCAGCAAGCGCAACCTCCGATGTGAATGAATGGGATCTTTCTGCGGGACGTGCAAATTCCGTTATTAAATATATGATAGACCTTGACGCATGTGAGTCGGAAAAGTTTTCTTCCGCAGGCTATGGTAAAAATCGTCCGATAAGCGATAATGACACCGAGGAGGGCAGACGTCAGAACAGGCGTGTTGAGATCGTGTTTATCAGAAACGACGTTGATTTTACCGACCCGGATGTTATAAGCGAGTTGTTTGAGCTTGAATTCGGAAAGAATTTTGTTATGTATTCCGACGCCGAAGGAAATGTGTCCGAAAATACGGAGACAGAAGAAAGCACGGAAGCGGATGAGTCTGTAAATACAAATATGGACACTCCGAACAGAGAGTATGTTTCAAAAGACGATATTATTACCGAAAGGCAGAGTCAAAGGAACGGTGAGTAAATACCTTTAATTCTGCATGAAAGGAATGATTTTGATATATGGCTGATGTGTTGTCGCAAAGCCAGATAGATGCTTTGCTGAACAGCTTTTCGGCAGAGGGCGTAAAAGCGTTGGATGAGATAGAGGAACAGGCACAGGAAAAGAAGATCAAGAACTATGACTTTAAAATGCCTAAGAAATTTACCAAGGAGCAGCTTAAGGTCATAGACAGTATTTTTGAGAATTATTCGCGTGTGCTTTCATCTTACCTTACCGGTCTTATGCGTGTTTACTGCAAAATAGAAGTGCTGCAGATAGAGGAACAGCTTTATTACGAGTTCAATAATGCACTTCCCGATTATGTAATGATGGCAATAGTCAATATGGGCATAATGGACGATGATGTTCCCGATACAAATTGTATATTGCAGCTCTCAAATCCTATCACCGGCGCAATGATGGACCGACTGATGGGCGGCGAGGGAAGTTATCTGGAGATAAACAGGGATTTTACCGAAATAGAAGTCGGTCTTATGACAAATGTACTTGCCAAGATGGCAGGACTTTTGAAAGAACCCTGGGGCGGTTATATTGAAACAAATCCCATACTTACATCAATTGAAACCAATTCAAGAGTTATGCAGTCCATTTCACCGGACGATGTCGTTATTCTTGTAATGCTTGAAATGGAAATACGCAATGTTAAGAATACGGTATCGTTTTGTATACCTGCAATAAATCTTGAATCTATAATGGCAAAATTCAGTGACAGATGGTCAAGGTCGTCCAAAAAGCTTGATCCGAAAAAGGAAAAAGAGCGGCGGCTGTCGCTTATGGATGCAATTAAGGATTCCGATCTTAAAATTGATGCCGTGCTTTGTGAAACGGAGCTTGATTTGTATGATGTGCTTACCATGCAGGTGGGCGACGTCATACCGCTGAATATGCCGATAGACAACAATGTCACCGTAAAAATTGGCGACAATGTTTGGTTTGACGGCAAGCTTGGAGTCAAAAACAGTAAAAAAGCAGTTAAAATTGATAACATATATAAAGAATTGAGGTAGCAGTAATAATGAGCGATGAAAAACTTGTTGTTGGTGGTTTCGGAGAGGTTGAGATGGACGCCATCGGTGAAATAATGAATATCACCATGGGTTCTGCGGCGACTGCCGTTTCCAATATGCTTTCCGCCAAGGTTTGGATCACGACTCCGTCGGTTTCACTGCTGATGGCTAAGGACCTTTCTTTTCCGGAACTTGAACCTTCCATAATGGTAAAAATCAAATATACCAGGGGTGTACAGGGACAGAATGTTCTTGTACTCAAGCAGAATGACGTACAGCTTATCCTTGACCAGCTTATGGGACTTCCGCTTGAGATAACGGACGATTTTCAGTTTGATGAAATGAATATTTCCGCTGTATGCGAGGTAATGAATCAGATGATGGGTGCATCTGCAACGGCATTGTCCGAAATTATCGAGACTACCGTTGATATCTCAACTCCCGAGGCTTTTGTTCAGGACACTCAGCACCGTACTGCTGCAAGTCTTTATGAAACGGATGAAGAGGATAACCTTGTCGTCATAAAGTTCAATATCACGATAGATGGTGTTATAAATTCCGAATTTATTTCCGTGCTTACAATTGATCTTGCAAAGGAAATGGCGGATAAGATGATGGCTACATATAATTCTGCGGCAGATGAAATTTCAGCCGACGTTGAACCTGAGCCGGCACCTGCACCTGCACCTGCACCGCAGCCTGCCGCACCGACTCCGGCTGCCGATACCGGCACTCTTTCTCAGAAAGAGGCAGAGGAGCTTATGTCGGGAGCGTTTAATACCGCAGCTTCGCAGGATACACCTCCCGCACCGGCTATGCAGAATCCGCAGGGTATGCCGAACGCAAATTATCAGCCGGCACCGGATAATCAGGCAATGTATATGGGCATGGGCGTTCAGCCAAACGGTGCTGTGCCGCCGCCTTATGGATATGACCCGAATAATATGCAGGGTATGAATCCTTACGGCATGTATCCGCAGAACGGAATGGCTCCGAATATGGGTATGCAGAATCCGAATATGGCGGCTATGCCGAATATGCAGAATATGCCGCAGGGAATGTATCATCAGCCATACGGCGGATATCCGCAGCAGCCGGCTATGAATATTCAGCCTATACAGCTACAGAGCTTTGAGCCGTATCAGAACGCAAATCTTAACAAGGATCAGAATGACAACCTCCAGCTTCTTATGGGAGTACCGCTTAATGTTTCCGTTGAGATAGGTTCTACCACCAAAAAGGTAAAGGAAATACTTGAATTTTCTCAGGGTACTATTATTGAGCTTGAAAGACAGGCAGGCGCACCGGTCGATATCATAGTAAACGGAAATCTTATAGCAAAGGGCGATGTGGTTGTTATTGATGATAATTTTGCGGTAAGAATAACAGAGATCATTAAATCCAAATTTTTAGATAATTTAGGTAAGGAGTAAGCTTTTATGGACAAGAAGATTTTATTGGTTGATGATGCGGCTTTCATGCGAATGATGATCAAGGACGCTCTCACAAAGAACGGCTACACAAACATTATTGAGGCGGCAGACGGTGAGATCGCCTGCAATATGTATTCTTCCGAAAAGCCCGATCTTGTTATCATGGATATCACAATGCCAAACAAAACAGGTATCGAGGCACTCAGAGACATTAAGTCAGAGGACCCCTCAGCCAAGGTCGTAATGTGCTCGGCTATGGGTCAGGAATCAATGGTCGTTGAGGCTATCAAGCTTGGTGCGCTTGACTTTATCGTTAAGCCGTTCAAGCCTGACAGAATACTTCAGACGGTTCAGAAGGTTCTCGGTTAATTAATATGCCATTCTCCGATGTATTCACGGTAATATGCGCTTTGCTTGGCGTGGTCGGACTTATGTTTCTGACCTACTATGCGACAAAGTGGCTTAATAAGAGATATCGTGGTTTTGGCATGAACGGCGGACGCAGCGGCATACAGATCGTGGAATGTGCCGCCGTGGCGCAGGATAAGCAGATCATTGCTGTACGTGCGGGAAAAAAGGCGCTTCTTTTGGGAGTTACGCCAAATTCCGTTACAATGCTTTGCGAGCTTGACGAGGAAGATATGTCTATTATTGAAAGTGCGGCAAATACCCCACAGTCGGGCAGCTTTGCCGAAAGTCTTAAAAACGTTATCAGCTCCAAAAAAGGCGGCGGCAATGACGGCGGTACGGATATATAGGACAGCGTTTTGTTATACGGACAATTTGGATGAAAACAGCATTAATATATAAACACAGCATGGAAATAAACGACAACGGACGATAAAAGATATCAGGGAGGAAAGCTTCGATAGCAATGATAGGTAGGATGTTAAAACGTGCAGCCGTGGCACTTTGTATTTCTGCGGTTTCGTGCTTTGCCTTGTGCGGAGTTACGTCTTACGCAACGGACGGGATCGAACCGATCGTTACGACTATACCTAATGTCGTGACGGAAGTTCCGCAGACAACACAGGAGCTTCAGGAGCAGGAAGGACCGATATCTGCTGAAACACAGGTTCCTTCCGCAGAAGCTGCGGAAGAACAGACTGCTGCAACGGAAGAGCTTCCTTATGAAGAGCCGGCAACGGACGAAGAGGAAGTGCGTTCAATTCTTGATGCGCTCAACATAAACGAAAGCACGACAACTCTTGACCTGATTGTACTTATTACGATACTTTCGCTGGCACCATCTATTCTTGTTATGTTTACCTGCTTTACAAGAATAGTAATATCATTTTCGCTTCTGCGAACAGCTCTCGGTGTTCAGCAGACACCGCCGAACCAGGTTATGGTCGGTTTGGCGCTGTTCCTTACGCTGTTTATAATGTCACCGGTCATTTCGGAAATAAACGAGGTCGCATATGAGCCTTATAAAAATGGCGAATATACATCGGTCGAGGCTGTAAAGGCGGCGTCGGTGCCTCTTAAGGAATGGATGCTTAAAAATACCGAGGATGACAGCATGGACTTCTTCCTGGATCTTTCAGGTGAAAACGAAAAAATACAGGCTGATACGGAAGAGGAATTTCTGGAACAGGTAAGCTTCCTCACGGTCGTACCGGCATTTATCCTTAGTGAAATAAAGGTAGGCTTTGAAATAGGCTTTTTGCTCTATGTACCTTTTCTTATTATAGATATCATAGTTTCGACGGTGCTTATGTCAATGGGTATGATGATGCTTCCGCCGACAACTATTTCAATACCGTTCAAGATATTGCTGTTTATTCTGGCAGACGGCTGGACGCTGCTTATCGGTTCCCTTGCAGAGGGCTTTTATGTTTAGCGGAATTTATGAAAGGAAGTTAAAATGACACAGGATCTTGTAGTTGAGATATTCCGTGAATCTCTTATGCTGTCAATAGAGCTGGCAGGGCCTCTGCTTTTAATAAGCATGGTGGTAGGTCTTGTTATCTCTATTTTACAGGCAGCCACACAGGTTCATGAACAGACTCTTTCATTTGTTCCGAAAGCTCTGACTATTGCAGTGCTTCTGCTGCTTATGGCGCCGATGATGATGAATGCCATGAATGATTTCATGATGGATATATTTGATATAATCAAGCAGATAAGCCGGCATACCGCATACGGCTGATCGGAGGTCTTGCGATGGACTTCTATAATATGCTGTTTGATAATTTTGAGACAAATCTGCTGGTTCTTTCAAGGGTTACCGGCATATTTGCGTTTAATCCCGTTTTATCACGAAGAAATATCCCTGCTATCGTAAAAGCAGGCTGCTGTTTACTTATTTCAATGATAGTAATAATGGTAACACAGCCGCAGCCCGTAGATACCGGTGTTTTGCCGGGCGAATATCTTATGATGATACTTCGTGAGGGTGTTATCGGTGCGGTGCTTGGCTTTATTACCGATATGTTTTTTTACAGCGTACAGATGAGCGGTGAAATAATGGATATGCAGGCCGGTCTTGGAATGGCTAAGGTATTTGACCCGGAAACTAACATACAGATGTCAATTATGGGTTCGTATGTCAGCTTCATGATGTATCTTTATTTTTTTGTTACCAATGCTCATTTGACATATATACGTCTTTTTGTATTGTCTTTTGACATTATACCTCTCGGCACAGGCGGACTCAACGAAAACCTGGGAATTATCATAGTCGAGTATTTTGCGGTGGTGCTTACACTTGTAATGAAAATTGCAATGCCTATCGTCGTTTCGCAGACGATACTTCAGTTCTGCGTGGGCGTGCTTATGAAATCCGTACCGCAGATACAGATCATGATAATCAATATCCAGATGAAGGTTGGTTTTGGCTTTTTGGTGCTGTATCTTGTAGCAGTTCCGCTCGGACATTTTATAGATGTCTTTATGGAAACACTGTATGAAACGCTTGAGGGCGTAATTCCTCTCATACCCGGTCAATAAGGGAGTGATTTAAATGCCGGAGAGCGCAGGTGAAAAAACCGAAAAAGCCACCGACCATAAAAGGCGTGAGGAACGTAAAAAGGGCAACGTTATGCAGAGTAAGGACGTTGTTACGGCAACGTTTATTTTAGCGGTGTTCGGGTTGCTTCGTGTGTGGATAAAGATAATGTATGATCAGGGACTGGACGCTGTCCAATACTGGATGAAGCTTGCAGGGCAAGGTATGGGCGGCAACGGTCAGACCATTGACGGTATGCAGACATATGCAAAGCTTGTGCTGGAAACGTGCAAGCTTTTGATAATCACCGCAGGACCGGTGCTTATTGTGTCAATGCTTGTCACTATAATTATGACGGGAGCACAGACAAGGTTTGTATTTTCAAAGGAGCTTGTCAAATTCAAGATTGAAAAGCTCAACCCCATAAGCGGATTTCAGAGAATGTTTTCTCTCAGCTCCGCATTTGAGCTTGTAAAGGCTATTCTGAAGCTTGTCGTTCTGGTAGCTGTCGTATACGGTGAAATTGAAAAGAGGATACCGGAATTTGCACAGCTTTTTGATATGGAGCTTGTAAACGGCACGGTTTATATGGCAGACGCTATCTTTGCAATAGTCATGAAGCTTGCGCTGGTATTTGTCGGAATAGCGGTTGTGGATTATCTTTTTCAGTATTTCAAATTTGAAAAGGATATGCGCATGACCAAGCAGGAGGTCAAGGAAGAGTATAAAAGCCTTGAGGGTGATCCGCAGGTCAAGGGAAAAAGACGTCAGATACAGCGTCAGATGGCTATGAGCAGAATGATGCAGGACGTTCCCGAAGCAGATGTTGTTATAAGAAACCCTACACATTTTGCTGTTGCGGTAAAATATGATGAATATAAAAACAGTGCGCCCGTTGTTGTTGCAAAGGGTGCTGATAATATGGCAATGCGTATTGTAAAGATCGCAGAGGAAAACGACGTTGTAATGGTTGAGAATAAGCCTCTTGCAAGAGGTCTTTACGATGCGGTCGAGATCGGCAGGGAAATACCGGCTGATTTTTACCATGCGGTCGCCGAGGTTCTGGTTTTTGTCTACGGCCTTAAAAACAAGACCCCCGACGGACGAAACGAACAACAAAGAAACTATTGATAATATATACGTGGTTTGGCTTTGTGCTTAAACCGAATTTTCAAGAAAGGCAGCGTGTTACGGTAGAGTGAGAAAATATTTGGACAATGCCGTTACGGTGTTTGTGGTACTTGCAATATTCTTAATAATCATACCTCTGCCAACATGGTTGCTGGATATGCTTTTTGTTGTAAATATTGCTTTGTCACTTGTTATACTTATGATAACAATGTATATAAAAGAGCCGTTGGAATTTTCAATATTCCCGTCGCTGCTCCTTATTACAACGTTATTCCGTCTTGGACTTAACATATCCTCGACAAGACTTATCCTCAGCGAGCAGGGAAATGCCGGACATATCGTTGCGGCGTTCGGTTCGTTTGTAATGAGAGGAAATGCACTTATCGGATTTATCGTATTCGTACTTATCACGGTAGTGCAGATGATAGTAGTTACAAAGGGTGCGGAAAGAGTTGCCGAGGTAACGGCAAGATTTACGCTGGACGCTATGCCCGGTAAGCAGATGGCTATTGATGCAGACCTTAATTCGGGTATAATTACCGAGGAAGAGGCCAAGAGCAGACGTGCAAAGATACAGCGTGAGTCCGACTTTTTCGGTGCTATGGACGGTGCCTCCAAGTTTATCAAGGGTGACGCCACGTTTTCTATCGTTGCGGCTGTTGTAAATATGGTCGGCGGTATTATAATGGGTCTTGTCTTTGAAGGCATGGACTTTTCGACCGTGCTTACTACATATACTCTTGCTACGGTAGGTGACGGTCTTTGTTCACAGGTGCCGGCACTTCTTATATCCACCGCAATGGGTATGATAGTTACCCGATCCGCTTCGGAGGAAAACCTCGGTGCGGACTTGCAGAAACAGTTCTCGTCGCAGCCTAAGGTACTTATCATTGCAGGCGCTATTATGATCGTGATGATGCTTATACCGGGATTTCCGAAGATACAGCTTCTGGTGCTCGGTGCAGGTCTTATCGCACTTGGCATTATCCTGCTGCGCAATCAGAATGAGCTTGCTCTCCGTGAAAGTGCGGACGCTAAGGAAATGCAGGAAAACCGAGAAGCTATTTCCGAAATGGAGTATTATAAGGATATCGACAATGTATATAAGCTGCTTGAGGTCGAGCCTATTGAAATGGAGTTCGGTTACAGCCTTATCCCACTTGCAGATGAAAGTGCCGGCGGCACGCTTATAGAACGTGTGGTCATATTCAGAAAGCAGTTTGCTATGGATATGGGTATGGTTTTCCCGTCCGTAAGAATGAGGGATAACCAGCATATCAATCCGAATCAGTATGTTATAAAGATAAAAGGTGAAATAGTTGCCCAGGCAGAGGTGCTTATGGATCATTACCTTGCACTGGACAGCGGAAATGTTACTCATGAGATAGATGGTATAGATACTATTGAGCCGGCGTTCAACATACCTGCAAAATGGGTGTCCGAGCAGGATAAGCTCAGAGCCGAGATCGCAGGATATACGCTTATAGACCCCACGTCGGTAATCATTACGCATCTGTCCGAGATAATCAAATCCCACGCAAGCGAGCTTTTGTCAAGACAGGATGTCAAGACAATGCTTGACAAGCTTAAACAGACAAATCCGTCCGTTGTTGAGGATATAGTGCCGGGAATAGTAACGCCCGCATATCTGCAAAAGGTGCTGGGACTTCTTCTTAAAGAGGGCGTTCCTATCAGAGATCTGCAGACAATACTGGAAACTATTGCGGATAATCAGCACGCTATGAAGGATGTTGATATCGTTACCGAATATGTGCGTCAGGCGCTTAAGAGAACCATTACCAGACGTTTTGCGGACGGCGGTCAGATAAGAGTGCTGACGCTTGATACGGAAACGGAAAACAAGATAGTATCCTCGGTAAAGAAATCCGAGCAGGGTTCATATCTTGCAATGGAGCCGCAGATCATACAGCTTCTTATTGCGGCGCTCAATGAGCAGATAGACAGGGTAAAGGACGTTATCCCGACGCCTATTGTGCTTACCTCGCCTATCGTGCGTATTTACTTCAAAAAGCTTGTGGATCAGTTTATTCCGAATGTTACGGTGCTTTCTTTCAGTGAGATAGATAACTCCGTGCAGATACAGGCTGTCGGCAATATTTCCATTGCGTAAAATCAGTCTGCGAAGGGAGTGGTTTATGTGCCTGAGCTTACTTCTGAAGAAAAAGCGGAGCTGCTGCGCAGATATAAGGAAACAGGTGATAAAGCGCTTCGCAACGACATTGTGATGGCATATATGAACATTGTAAGGTATGCCGCTGTTTCAACAAGAAATATGTACCTGAAATATGCGGATACCGATGACATAATAAACGAGGCCTCCATTGCTCTTATGAGTGCGGTGGACAGCTTTGATACATCAAAGAACGTAAAATTTGAGACGTATGCATCAATAAAGGTAAGAGGTGCGATCATTGATTTTATAAGACGTCAGGATATCGTGCCGAGAAATATACGCAGGTTTGCATATGAATACGACAAGGCATATGCTGAGCTTTATTCCGAGCTTGACAGAGAGCCAACCGCAGATGAGCTTGCAGAGCATATGAAGCTTACAAGGAGTAAGCTTGAAAGCTGTGCGGCAAAGGCGGCAGCGGCACAGACGCTTTCCTTTGAGGAAATGCTTTTAAACGGAGGATTTGATATTCCCGATGACGTTTCGGAGGACGGCGTGTGGTCGGCGGAGGCTTCTCTTTACAGGGAGGAAAAGCTTAAATATCTTGCACAGGCAATAGCGTCGCTCAAAGAAAGAGAGCGGCTTGTCATCACGCTTTATTATTACGAAAAGCTTAAATTTGCGGATATAGGCAGAGTGCTTGATGTTTCCGAATCAAGAGTATGTCAGATACATTCGCAGGCAGTTGCTAAAATGAAGAGTTATCTTGCCGACTATGTGGGCAAGGAATGAAAGGGTTGAATTTTTATGCTCAGAGGTTATTATACTGCGGCTAACGGCATTATAAACGAACAGCGCATCCTTAATGTCATCACGAATAATATGGCAAATGTAAAGACTGCGGGATATAAAACGGAAAATGCAATCCCAACCACATTTGCGGAGCAGATGCTTCTTATAAACGGAAAATCAAGCGAAACGGGAACTATCCGCTATCGCACACTTGATTATACATTTACAAATCTTGAACAGGCTTCCTTTGAGAATACAGGTTCAAGACTTGATGCGGCGCTTATAGGAAATGTTTATTTCAATATTCGTCAGCGCACAACGGGAGATTCGCTTCTTACACGAAACGGTCAGTTTTCTCTTGATGCCGAAGGATATCTTGCTCTTGGCTCCGCCGGACGCATACTTGATGAGAACGGAAATGAGATACAGATAGGTACGGCGGATTTCACCATTTCACGTGACGGCGTTATCACAACGGATGATGGCAGAATATTTACGCTTGGACTTACATATCTCGAACCGGGTACAGATGTTGAGAGGATTGACGATAATATGTTCCTGCCGTATGACGGCTTTATAACAGGCAATATCCCCGACGGAGAAACCTTTGAGGTAAGACAGGGCAGCTATGAGCGTTCAAATGTGGACGTTGCTGAGGAGACTATCAAGGCTATGGATGCACAGAATGTATTTACAGCGTGCAGTACCGCACTTAAGATTATAAACAGCGTAAATCAGATCGCAGCAAACGACCTGGCTAAGATATGAACGTAAGGAGGATATATCATTATGAGCAAGATCGGTTATTATACGGCAGCATCGGGCGTTATAAGCTATCAGATGGGTATGGATGTTACGGCCAATAACCTTGCAAATGTCAATACGGCAGGCTTTAAGGCGTCAAGACCGTCATTTGCAGACCTTATATATACAAAAAGAAACACCGAAAATGAGGAAGTTCAGTTTGGTCACGGCTCACGTATTGACAAGACCGACCTTATGTTTGAGCAGTCACAGCTTCGCACTACTGGACGTGAGCTTGACTATGCGGCGCTTGACGAGGGACTTTTTGCAATAGAGACCGTTACGGGCGAGATATGCTACACAAAGGACGGCGCATTTTATTTAAGCGCAATGGAGGACGGTACATATCAGCTCTGTGACTCAAAGGGAGGATTTGTTCTTGATTATGACGGCAACAGGATCACCGTACCCTTTATCGGCGAATCTACTGATATAGACTTTGATACACTTACCGAAATGATAGGTGTTTATAAATTTGAAAATCCTTACGGTCTTGATCAGATATCAAATAACTATTTTCGTGCAAATCAGTCAAGCGGAGAGGCTGCTGCAGACGATACCGTTGTAAAAAAGAGCGGCTATCTTGAAGCTTCATCTACAAATATCGCAAATGAAATGTCAAAGGTAATTGAATATCAGCGTGCATTTCAGCTTAATATCACAATGGTAAAAACGCATAACGAGTTGGAGAATATCGTTAATAACCTGAGAAATTAAAAATTGAAAGGCGTTATAATTTATATGGCTATTACAAATGTTGATGAACTGGGTGCAATGCATCTTGATGTGCTTAAAGAGCTTGGAAATATCGGTTCGGGCAATGCAGCAAGCGCACTTTCCTCACTGCTGGGGTGTGATACGGATATATCGGTGCCTGCGGTAAAGCTGCTCGATTTTGGTGATGCCATAAACTTTCTCGGCGGACCGGAGCAGATAGCAATAGGTATGCTTGTAAATCTTACCGGAGATATTGACGGAATGATGCTGTATGTTCTTCAGCATTCCTGTGCAAGCAAAATGACAGCAGCTGTTTTCGGAAGTGAAATAGAGGATATCATGAATATGAATGAGATGGAACGGTCATTTATCGGCGAGGTCGGAAATATAATGTCTGCTTCATATATCAATGCTATCGCATCGCTTACGGGAATGACAATTGATATTTCCGTACCGCAGATGCAGGTGGATATGGTGGGTGCGATCCTGAGTGTGCCTGCGGTGCATTTTGCACAGATAGGTGACAAGGTCATCTTTATTGACGACAGCTTTGTTATTGGCGGTTCCGAGGTTAAGAGCAATATGATACTGATCCCGGAGATGGCATCTATTGATACTCTGTTTACTAAGCTGGGAGTTGGTACATGATATGGGAATTATAACAGTTGGAATTTCCGATCTTAATGTTGCAAAGGGTACCGATGTACTTGCTACATATGCACTTGGCTCATGTGTCGGAATATGTCTTTATGACGCCGAAAGGAAAATAGCGGGCCTTGCACATATAATGCTTCCTTTAAGCAAGGATGCGGCTGCGGGCAGCAAGGCGGAAAACAGACGCCGATATGCGGATACGGGCATAACGGAGCTGATACAGACCATGTCCATGAACGGGGCTGATACAAAGAATCTTACCGCCAAGATAGCAGGCGGTGCACAGATGTTCAGCACTAATTCCGAGGTGTTCAATATCGGCGAAAGAAACGTTGCTGCGGTAAAGAAAATTCTTGCGGCATATAAGATACGGATAGTTGCGGAAGAAACCGGTTTGAATTTCGGACGAACGGTATTTTTCTATGCCGAGGATGGAACTATGGAGGTCAAGGCAGCAGGACGTCCTCCTAAAAAAGTTTAAGGCAATACCGCACAAAGCCCGCTCTACGGCTTTGTACGAAATCTGCTCGCATATTTTCCGTCAATCGCACAAAAATTTCTTGACATACGACAGCATGCCTGCAAAATTTTTGCACGATCTGCAGAAAAATCTGACTTTGCATCTTTCGCACAAGCTCTGTGCGGTATTGCCTTAAGAGTAAAATATTACACCGTACAAGGCACAAAAGCGGCTTTGTACGGTGTTTTTGTTAATGGAAGGTATTGTTCCCAAGACCAAAGCTTATGGAGAGGGCGTTGTCGACCTGTTCCATAGCCGGCGTATCAAGGACGCCCATGCGTTCTTTAAGACGTTTTTTGTCGATGGTGCGTATCTGTTCAAGAAGGACGATGCTGTCCTTGGCAAGACCGCAGCAGGAGGCGCTTATGCCGATATGGGTAGGCAGCTTTGATTTGTCTTTCTGGCTTGTGATAGCGGCAGCAATGACCGTTGGACTATGCTTATTGCCGATATCATTCTGAACGATAAGTACGGGTCGTATTCCGCCTTGCTCCGAGCCGACGACGGGACTCAGATCTGCGTAATAGATTTCTCCCCTTTTTACAGTCACTTTGCATACACTCCTTGAAATGGTTTATGCTATTATTGTGGACGGTTTTTTCCGAAATAATCATGATATGGTCTGATATGGTCTGAAATTTTTTTGGGAGTGATATTTTTACGGGGCAGTGTGCTTTTATATTATTATATGCAAAATAACGGAGAATGTTCAATAAGGGGCTTGCCCCGTCATTCAACGCGGCAAGCCGCAGCGAAGCTGCGATGAAGTTTCAGTTGGGGATTGAACCTCAACTGAAACTGAATATGGAATCTGCCGCCTTAGAGGCGGGGGACATCTTGCCTAAGTTATAGGTTTGGTTTGTGTCCTGCTGCTTTTGACTGTTTGCAGGGTTAAGGATACGCTGATTATGCGAAGCAAGCGTTTTCTTAAGGCAAAAAAATATTGCCCACCGAAAGTGAGCAATATTTTAAGGTGTTATTATTCAACAATTGTGATATCCGAACCAAACCACTTTGTGGATATCTCTCCCATTGTGCCGTCGGCTTTCATTTCAGAAAGTATCTTCTGTACTTCATCACGAAGCGCCTGATCGTTCTTTCTGAAACCGATAGCATATTCCTCGGGTTCAAGTCCATCGGGGAGTATTCTGAAATTCTTGCCTGTTTCGGTGATCTCAAAGTTTGCTACAACGGAATCCATGAATACTGCATCTACAAGGCCAAGCTCAAGCTGCTGTAAGCAGTCAACGTTTGTTGCAAGTGCGGTTTCGTTTACTGTGATACCGGAATTGCTGAGAATTTCCTGTGCGGTGGAGCCACTCTGTACGGCAACGTTTTTGCCTTCAAGCTCTGTCTGCGCCTGAACTGCGCTGTCGCCGGCAACTACAAATATCATATCGTTCTTCATATAAGGTTCGGAAAGATTCATTACCTCCGCTCTTGACGGACTTACGGACATTCCGTTCCAGATGCAGTCGATCTTGCCGACCTCAAGGTCCTTTTCCTTTGTATCCCAGTCGATAGGCTGCTTTACAAGTTCAACGCCCATTCTCTTGCATACCTCTTCTGCAAGGTCGATATCAAATCCGATGATATTGTCGTTTTCGTCCGTATATCCCATTGGCTTGAATGTTGCGTCAAGACCGAGGACAAGCTTTCCGGAATCAAGCACCTTCTGCAAGGACTGATCCTCGCCCGTCGCAGCTGCTGTATCGGATGTGGTATCATCTGTGGTATCAGCTGCTGTACAGCCTGCAAGAAGTGCAGGAACAAGAGCCATTGCAGCTATCATTTTTATAAAATTTTTCTTCATAAGACATACTTCCTTTCATAAATGCATTTTACGATGTTAACATAATATCACATTCACCGGGCATTGTAAAGCGTTAAATCCAACTTTTGGCACAATAAGCGAAAAGAAACGCCATATCCGAACAAAATTTGTCTATCTCTATGAAATCATATACAGAAAATCAACATGTTTTTGCATATGCCGACGCTGTGCGGAGCATGAAAAATTCGTATAATAAGGCATTGACAAGCACTTTAAAATAAGATATAATATAAAGAGTTATTTTTTGAAGTGTATGCATTTATGTAAATTTTGATAAAGGAGCGCATTTAAATGGCTGTAAAAAAAGTCAGAATGTCCGCAGAGGGCTTGGCAAATTTAGAAAAAGAACTTGAATACCTCATTACTGTAAGACGTGCCGAGGTCGCACAGAAGCTTAAAGAAGCAAGAGGCTTCGGAGATCTTTCCGAGAACGCCGAATATGATGAAGCAAAGAACGAGCAGGGTATCCTCGAAGCACGTATTCAGGAAATGGAGCTTACTATCGCAAATGCAATAGTAGTTGACGAATCCGAGCTTTCAAATGACGAGATAGGCGTAGGCTCTGTTGTTGAACTTGAAGACCTTGACATGGAAGAGAAGATGACGCTCCAGATCGTCGGCTCTACCGAGGCAGACCCCGAAAACAACAAGATATCCGATGAATCACCTATCGGAATTGCCGCTTTGAAGAAAAAGGTCGGAGATGTTTTTGAAGTGGAAGCTCCTATGGGACTTATCAGAATGAAGGTTATCAGCATCAGTAAGTAAGCTGTGGTATATATACATTTGCGAAAGGAAATTTTGTAATGGCAGACGAAAATCAGATCGTAGTTGAGCCTGCTGCCGGCGAAGAACAGACCGAGCAGGATATAAATATACTCAAAAAAATACGTATGGATAAGCTTGAAGAGCTTAAGGCAAATAACGCAAATCCGTTTGAGGTAATGAAATATGACGTTACCATTCATAACAACAAAGCCAAGGCTGATTATGAAAAAACCGAAGCCGAAGCAATTGCAGAGGCAAACGGCGACGAAGAACTTCTCAAGACCAAGCTTGAAGAAAGCCGTACTACCGTAAGAATTGCCGGCAGAATAATGAGCTGGCGTGATATGGGCAAGGCTAATTTTATAGATGTGCGTGACAGCAGTGACCGCATACAGGTCTATGTCCGCATGAACGATATCGGCAAGGAAGCGTTTGCCGATTTCAAGAAGTGGGATATAGGTGATATAGTAGGCGTTGAAGGTTTTGTTTTCAGAACCAAAAAGGGAGAGATATCCATTCATGCACAGAGCATAACTCTCCTTTCAAAATCACTTCTGCCCCTGCCCGAGAAATGGCACGGTCTTAAGGATCAGGATATGAGATACCGTCAGCGTTATGTTGACCTTATCGTAAATCCCGAGGTCGCAGATACATTTAAAAAGCGTTCAAAGATAATTGCTTCCATAAGAAGATATCTTGATGAAAGAGGATTTATGGAGGTCGAAACTCCCATGCTTGTTTCAAATGCAGGTGGCGCCGCAGCTCGTCCGTTTGAAACGCATTATAACGCTCTCGATGAGGATGTAAAGCTGAGAATTTCACTTGAGCTTTATCTGAAAAGACTTATCGTAGGCGGTCTTGAAAGAGTTTATGAGATAGGCAGAGTTTTCAGAAACGAGGGTGTTGATACAAGACACAACCCCGAATTTACGCTTATGGAGCTTTATCAGGCATATACTGATTATAACGGCATGATGGAGCTTACCGAGGATATGTTCAGATATCTTGCGTCCGAGGTTTGCGGAACAACGACTATCCCTTACGGCGAGCATATGATAGATCTTGGAAAGCCGTTTGAAAAGCTTACTATGGTCGAGGCGGTAAAGAAATATGCGGATATTGACTTTACTCAGATAAAGACTACCGAAGAGGCAAAGGCTCTTGCAAAGGAAAGAGGAATAGAGTTTGAGGAACGTCATTTAAAGGGCGATATACTTAATCTGTTCTTTGAGGAATATGTTGAAAAGCACCTTATCCAGCCTACTTTTATACTTGATCACCCCGTTGAAATTTCTCCTCTTACAAAGAAAAAGCCTGATGATCCCGACTATGTTGAAAGATTTGAGCTTTTCATAAACGGCTGGGAAATGTGCAATGCATACTCCGAGCTTAATGATCCTATTGATCAGAGAGAGCGCTTTGTCGCACAGGAAGAGCTGCTTAAAAAGGGTGATGAGGAAGCTAACCGTATTGATGAGGACTTCCTGCGTGCGCTTGAGATAGGTATGCCTCCTACGGGCGGTATAGGCTATGGCATTGACAGACTTGTAATGCTGCTTACTAACTCTTCTGCAATAAGAGATGTGCTTCTTTTCCCGACAATGAAGCCCCTCGCAGACTAAAAACCCACAAAAATCAGGTTTTGACAGCGTTTGCGGCGTTTTGTTAATCCAAAAATGAAACACATCAGAGGGTTTACGACAAATTTACGACAAATGAATTTTTGAACCCTTCTTGAACCTTACGACAAACCGCTGTCGTAAACACAGATAGTTTTCATTATAAGGCTTTAACCTTAATTGGTTAGAGCCTTATTTTTTTTGCACATTTGAGAAAAAATGTTCTTCCTTATATAATAAAGTCGAAGGAGGGATTACAAATGAAAAGCAGATACTATTACATAAATCTTACCGACCAAGAAAGAGTCGATATACTCCACTCCTTGATTAACAAGAGAAATAAACTCATTGAGCAACACCAATATCCACGAAAAGATTGCGGAACAGAAGAAAAAAGAAGCAATATTGCAGGGATAACAGTTGAAATTTTATAAAATCTGTAGTATAATCAAGAGGTCGGATGAATGTCCGGCCTTGATGATTATAAATGAGGTATTCCTTATGTTTAAGAAGAAACCACACAAGACGCGATATGATAAAACAAATAAGAAAGCAGTTCTTAAATGTAGCATTTGTACCGGAGAACAGGTGGCTGGATTTAAAGATATTTATACCGGACACTTTGACGAGATTATGTTGATTCGGGATGCAGCGGATCTGGATGCATTTATGGAAATGTATGATGTGGCAGCAATTTCTAAGGAATATTAGTAATCATTAAGGAAAGGAAAATTTGAATTTTACGGAGGAAATTCATGAAAAAAGAATTTTTAAGTGTTGAGAAAGACGGTTTTTACGGAACCTATTATGAAAATCCCAAGGAAAGCGATTGTGTTATTATCGGACTGTTTGGTGATGACCCAAATGATTATATGGCAAAATGCGGAGCTAAGTGGCTTCATAAAAACGCAGTTAATTGCCTCGCTATGTCACCCGGAAAGAAGGACTACAGTCACGTTAATTTTCCTTTGGAAAGAGTAGAAACTGCCATTAAGTGGTTGCAGAAAAAGGGAAACCGTAAAATTGGAATAATGGGAATGAGTACCGCAGGTATGCACGCTATTACCGCTGCGTCTTATTTTCAGGATATAACCTTTACCATTGGTCTCACTGCAAGCGATTTTGTGTGGCAGGGCTTTGAACAAGGGAAAAAGGACGGTTGTAAGGAATGGCCTATTCCTAATGCATCTACGCTTTCCTATGGAGGAAAGCCGCTTCCGTATATGCCGTTTGTATATGAACATCCTGAATATTGGCATAAGGTTGAGGCGGAAACAAAGGGGTCAGGCGATATCGAACGCTCTACGTGCCTATTTATCGATTCAGAGGCTAACCGTCCCCATCGTGAAGAAGAGATGATAAAGGTCGAGAATATAAACGGAAAGTTATTCCTTATTGGAGCAGACGATGACAGCTTTTGGGAAGCCGGTAAATATGTAAGACGTATGGACGAACGACTTAAAGAGAGACCGCATACTTGTGATTATGAAGCACTTGCATACGAACACGGAACTCATTTTGTATTACCGGAATCATTACTTCGTATCGCACTCCCGGTTGGGCTTAAATTTATATTACGATTCATCTTTAAGGCGGCGAAGGAGTATCCTGATGAATGTGAGGCAACTCGTAAGGATATTGATACAAGACTTTCTATCGCATTAGCTGAATGGATAAAGTAGGTTCAAACATACAAATTTCAGTTTCATGTTTCTTTAAATAATTGAATATTGAATGATTTTACATAGCCGTTAAGGAGTAATTTTTGCTCCCTAGCGGCTTATTTTATTTTCCAAGTGGAGGGAGGTGAGAAAATTGAAAATTAAAAAGGTCGATGACAAACCAATGGTAATCCATACCAAACAGAAAGCCAAGATTCATACCCATGAACCAAAGCAGGCAGCTATCAAGGGCAGTATGTTTTATGGCTGTAGGGTGGAACGGCAAAATATACCTGTATCAAAGAAAGGGAAGCAGAAATGAATAAGCTGAATGAATGTAAAAGAGAAGGCTTTAAAGGGTGTTATTGCGACTCTATCGGAAATATCTTTAAAGGGCAAATTGTTGATGAAAAGAATGGCAGGTTTCTTTTCAAGAGAATATATATCCAGTACACAACTTCTTCTGGTGCAGTTCATAAAGAGAAAGAAGACCATGTTTGGATTGACGCTGATGAATTCCGTAAGGCAGGGTTACAAAAAGGGGATTGTACAGAGTTTTGGGGAGAAGTTTATATTTATCGGAGAAAAGACAAAACACATGAGCTTGGTATAAGAAATCCTGACATGATAAAGAAAATCAAAGAATATGACCTTCCGTCTGATGAAGAAATTCTTGAACAATTTGTACAACAGGTAAAATGTGCAACTTGTTTGTGTGCAGAACAATGCTGCCGTACATTCTGTTTATTAGGATATTATTAAGATTAAGGAGTGTATATTATGAGTGAAAATAACGATTATCTTTACACAAAAGACATGGACGAACCTCTCATTTACATTGAGTGCGTTCAGCTCTTAGAAAAGCTTGTAGAAAATGGCTATATTCAGAAAGACCCGAACAATGCAGACAATATTCTCGTATACCGTCAGGCAGGTGTGGAAAACCCAGAAGGTTGGTATACGGAAAATCTTATGAGTTCCGCAAGCGACCTTATGAGAGACGAAAAAGGTCAAAAGTTCCTTCGTGAAACATTGGCAAAGGACGGCATTGAAATGCAGTTCAAAGATGTCATGGGTGCTGCAAGGGATTTCCTGAAACCATTTGAAGAGATTCAGAAAGAAGCAAAGAAAGCAAAGAGAGACGATATGGAAAGGTAGGTACTGATTATGTCAGCTATTGCAATGAAAAAAATGGATTATTGTGACTGTCTGGAACTCGTATGTAAGTGTGCGGCAGAGGGCATTGTTCAAAAAGACGAAAAGTTCATTTTGTCTTCTGCTGATGAACTTATGAAAAATCCAGAAGAGCAGCTTTTTATTTCCCAATATTACAAAAATTACAAAAAAGGGAAATAAACCCTGATTGATTTTATGAACATGGACGGTTATATAAGTCTTGACATTTGTACACTACTATGGTATAATTTATAAAGGAGTATTATACCTATGTCAGAAAGGAAACTACATTATGGGAACAAGTATGAATGCCAAAGCCCTGTTTGGTGAATATATGAAGTTCATGCACGGAACAAAAGATAAACGTATGCACGTTTATGTAGACAAGGCAACAAGCGAAAAGGTGAGAAAAGAAAGCCAGAAGCTTGGCGTGTCTATAAGTGAATATGTAATTTACACAGCTCTTACTTTTAAGGTGAGGAATATTCCAGATAAGCTTGACAGGGCAATTTCAAAATTAGATACGCTCATGCGGGACGGCAGTATTCGCCTCGTATATAAACAAAGAACAGATTCTACAAGAAAAGGAGAAACAGATATGGCAGAGCAGGAAAAGAATATTACTGAGAATATGGAAAGCAGCGAAGGAAGAACAGAGCAGCTTCATCTCAGAGTTACAGGTGAAACATATGATGTAATTAAGAGAAAGG